>JAJRZB010000022.1 GCA_024275455.1 Bacteroidota bacterium
AACGGCAGAAGATGTAGGCACTACCGTTAGAGATATGGAATATGTTAGAATGGAAACAAAATATGTAACCGGAATTTCAAAAGCCCTTGGTGGTTCAGGAGACCCTGCGCCGGTTACAGCTTATGGTGTTTATGTCGGTATTAAAGCTTGCGCAAATGCAAAATGGGGAAGTGATTCACTTGACGGGAAAAAGATTGTGGTACAAGGAGCTGGACAAGTTTCAAAGTATCTGTGTGAACATTTGTATAATGAGGGTGCTGAACTTTTTATTAGTGATTTGTTAGAATCAAAAATTGAAGAGATTCTAAAATCAGTTAGAGCTAATGTTCTAAATACTGAAGAAATTTATGATATAGATGCGGATATTTTTTCCCCGTGTGCTCTTGGAGCAATTATTAATGATAAAACAATTCCTAAATTAAAGTATAAAATTATTGCCGGCTCGGCTAATAACCAGTTGCAAGATGAATATAAACACGGACGGATGCTATTAGATAATGGAATTCTTTATGCACCGGATTATGTAATTAATGCCGGAGGTTTAATGAATGTTTCTAACGAGTTGGAAGGATACAGGCAAGACAGAGCACTTAAGCATGCCGATTCAATTTATGATATTGTTTCAAATGTAATTAAAATATCATCGGAACAGAATATACCGACTTATTTAGCCTCAAATCAGATTGCAGAAGCGAGGTTGAAAAAAATTGGTGGAATTAAAAAAATATATTCGCATTCTACAAAATAAGATTTTTAATGGTTAGGAATTAATGATGAAATCTAAAAGAAGAAAATTAAGAGAAAAAGTTTTACAGGTATTATATGCCTTTGAAATGCGGGGTAATGAACTTTCTGAGATTATTGAAGATCAACTGTCCGGAATTACAAAAGAAGAAGACAGGCAGTTTTGTATCGATTTAATAAACTATGTAATTGCAAATAGAGAAAGTATTGAAAAAAAGATTGAAAAAAGATTAGTAAACTGGGATGTAAAAAGAATTGCCGTAGTTGATAAAATATTACTTAGAATAGGAATTGGGGAATTGCTTTCAGCTCAAGACATTCCAACCAAAGTAACCATTAATGAAATAATTGAAATTGCTAAGGAATATAGTACATCAAAAAGCGGTAAATTTATTAATGGTATATTGGATGCCGTATTAATTGATCTTAAACAAGAAGGTACACTGAAAAAAATTGGTAGAGGACTAATTGAAAATTCCCTCCCGAAACATTCCTGATAAAACAACTCATCAAAATAAGTTTAAAATATTTGTATGGTCGCTTTATGATTTTGCAAATACATCTTATTCAATTATTGTTGTTACTTTTATTTTTGCGGTGTATTTTAAAAATACGATTGCTGAAGGCAAACCGATCGGTGATCTATATTGGAGTTTAGGAATAACAGTTTCCATGTTATTAACAGGGTTTTTGTCTCCTATTCTCGGCGCAATTTCAGATTATTCCGCCGGAAAAAAAAGATTCCTTCTGTTGTTTTCTTTACTTTGTATAATATCTACCGGACTTTTATACTTTACCGGTGCGGGTGATATATATTTGGCATTGCTTCTTTTTATAATTGCAAATGTGGGTTTTGAAGCGAGTTTGGTTTTTTACGATTCTTTTCTGCCGGAACTGACTACCGCAAAAAATTACGGCAGAGTAAGCGGCTATGGTTTTGCAATGGGTTATCTTGGCTCGCTAGTGGTTTTAGCTTTGGCTTTTCCGTTTATTAAAAACAGTCAAATTAAAGAAACCTTTCCGCTGGCAGCAACATTCTTTTTAATTTTTGCAATTCCTATTTTTATTTTCCTTAACGATACAAGAAAAAATGTTAAGAGAACCGAGACATACTTCAAAATTGGTGTGGATAGAGTTTTAAGCACAATAAAACATCTCAGGCAGTATAAAAATTTGACGTTATTTTTACTTGCTTTCTTTTTTTACATTGAAGGAGTAAATACAGTTATTTTTTTTGCGGGTAACTATGCTTCTACAACCCTGAATTTTTCCATGGAAGAACTGATAGTATTTTTTATTATAGTTCAAACAACTGCAATTTTCGGCTCTGTTTTATTTGGAATTATTTCGGATTCAATCGGTCAGAAAAAGTCAATAATGTTTTCTCTAGTTATTTGGATATTCACAATTCTTGTCGCTTTCTTTACAAGTGATAAAGAGAATTCTCTGATTATTGTTTTAGCTGATCTAACAAAAGTTGGTACGGAGGAGTTAATTATTTATAGTTTTTATTTTGTAGGTTTATTAGCCGGAAGTGTTATGGGGGCTACTCAATCTACAAGTAGAAGTTTAATGTCGCACCTTACCCCGGAGGAAAAGAAAACCGAATTTTTTGGTTTTTATTCACTTTTTGGAAAGAGCTCTGCTATTATCGGACCTTTGGTTTTCGGTTCGGTAAGTTATTTGCTTGGTAATCAGCGGTTTGCAATTCTATCGGTCAGCATATTTTTTATAATCGGGTTAATT
>JAJRZB010000299.1 GCA_024275455.1 Bacteroidota bacterium
AAGACTGGGCTTATATTTCCGGTGAATCTATAAAAAATAATTTTGAGAAAGGTTTTACTTGGGATGGTGATAGTTTTGTAATGAATCAATTTCTGCATCCCTTTCACGGCTCAATTTATTTTAATGCCGCAAGAACAAACGGACTTTCTTTTTGGGAATCAGCTCCATATGCTTTAGGGGGAAGTTTGATGTGGGAATATGCTATGGAAATAGAACGTCCTTCTTATAACGACTTAATCAATACTACGTTAAGTGGAATAATGTTAGGCGAGATAACATATCGTCTTTCTGATATTATAATTGATGAAAGCACAGTTGGGTTTGAAAGAGTTATTAGAGAATTAACTGCATCTATCATCAATCCGGCAAAAGGATTTAACAGACTTATTCAAGGGAAACTTTGGAGGCATGGTACAAAAAATAAAAACCATAATTTTACACTTCAGCTTTCTTTAGGATTAAACAGTCTTTTTATAGAAAATAATATTTCGAAAAACTATTTATATTCGTTAACTACATTTGATATTGATTATGGAAATAAGTTTAAATTATCTCAACATAAAAAACCGTTTGATTATATACAAATTCATGGTGAAATGAGTTTTACAAACGGTGATAACATTTTTGGTATTTCTGCAAGTGGTGTTTTGTGGGATAAAAAATTTCCAATTTTTAATGCTGAAAATAATATTATAGCTTTCTACAAAGAATTTGATTACTTGGAAAACTACATTTATAAATTTTCTGCTGCCAGTGCAACAAGTGAAATAACTAATATATCGGTATTAGGTAATAACACTTTACTTCAAAGTTCATTTGGTTTTTCTACCGTTTTTATTGGAGGTTCAAATTCGGCTTATTCTTCAGAAGTAGGAAAAAATTATAATTTAGGTCCAGGTTTAGGAATGAGAGTAATTTTGACTTTAAAATTAACTAATAAAATAGCAGTTAGTTCTAAATACAGACAATTTTGGATTCATATCTTAAATGGATTATCCGGAGATGAATTTATTGGTTTTCACAAATTAGGTCTAAATTACATGCTTAGTAAAAACAATTCTATTGGAACGGATATCATTTTTTATGAAAGACATGGGAGTTATGCGGATTATCCCAATGTACATTCATCAAATGTTTCTTTAAGAATATTTACAAAATTTTATCTTTAAAAAATAAAGAATATGGAGTTTTTATGAATACAATAACTAAAATAATAGCAATAATTGCGATTATCATCGGATTAATGGCAGTTATTACCGGTTCAAGAGTTCTACTTGGAGTTTTTGATCCGGGGTATAAGTATTTTTTAACATTAGTAAGTTATAATGTTATTATGGGAGCTGTTTCAATAGTTGCGGGTATATTGATTTGGAAACAAAGCAGTAAAGCAGTTCTTTTCTCAGGAGTTATTGCAAGTTTCCATATTATTGTATTTTTATTATTGGTCACTGTTTTTAGTGATATAATTTCAGATCACAGTATAAGTGCAATGACTTTTAGATCTGTAGTTTGGATAATTTTTACTTTTATTATTTGGAAAGTAAATCTGAAATTAGAGGAAAGGGAAAAGACGTTTAAAAATTGATGGTTTGGGTTGTAAGCAGGCCCTTTATATTGTAGTTTTATTACACATTTGTATTTATATTTTTCTCAAATGTCTAATTGTTTATAATAGGATTTTCAGTTAAACTAGAATTAATTAACGTAGTACAAAGTTGTATAATCAAACAATATTTGATCTTGAAGAATTAATTAGTTTGGGAAGCGCTGAAATGGAACTATTTGACAGTAATTATTTTGAACAAAATAAAAATATATCTGTTGAAGTAGTCGAAACAAACGGAGTTTTTTTTAGGTCTTGATATATTTCTATTGACTGGAAATTATCCTGTATTAATAAGTTTTTAATTGTTTGCAGCGAGTGCGGATATACATTTGTGGTAATTAAATTTTTTTGTTTCGGATTATCACTTTCAAACGTAAGAATGTTAAAATTTATTGTGTCTCTCCCAAAATCGTAAAAGCGGATTATGTAATTATTCTCACCTTTTTTAATATTAATAATTCTTTCATTTTCTCTTACTATTTTTTCATAATTTAAAATATGAAAAAGCAGTTTGCCGTTTTTATTTAATAGTTCCGAGAATCTTTTTATTGTTGCTTCAAGTTCTTTAGGATTGATATTTGCAATTGTATTGCCGAGTGAACAAATAAAATCGAATTTTGAGTTGAATGTGTGTGGAATATTTTGAGAAGCATAGTTGTAAAAATGAATTTCCTTGTTAAGCTTCTTTGAGTTTTCTTTCGATTTTTCCAGCATCTTTTCGGAGATATCAAAACCGGTAACATTTAAGCCAAGTGAAGATAAGGCAATAGAATCAATACCGCTGCCGCATCCGATATCTGCAGCGGTTTTCATATCTTTTGTTATAAAATTATTTAAATGATTTGTTTTTCTATCTAATGCAGCTTCAAAATTAATCATCTCATCATAAAATCCGGAAACATCATCAAAAAAATCTTTATTCGAAATTATATTCACTTTTATGCTCTTTTAATATAAGTACGGGCTTCGTTTTCGTTTATTGTTTCCGAAAAAGTAATAAATCCTTTTTCCTCCACGATGTCAATTAATGGACCTGGAATAAAAGGTGTAATTAATAAATAAATTTCATCATTATCTAAAATAAGAATTTCTTTACTTACTTTCCCTACGGGATGAAGTCCGTTTTCAAGATCAATACTTGCATCATAAGAAATTTTAATATTTTCTTCTTTTACCCATTCGGGTTTGTCTGGCTGGTCTGACTTTTTAGTTTTAACTTCAATCTCATTTTGACCGGCTTCTTTTCTCAGTTGGTTTATCAATTCAGCTAAAGAAATGCCCCCAACTGTTGATGCTTGTCTGAGGGATGTGACTTTAGTTAAGGTTTTTCGTAAAACCGGATTTTTTAATTTTTTAAATGGCGGTGCTATTTCAATTAATTTATCTTCCAATTCAGGATATTTATCAAGAAGTTCGGAAATTTTCATATCCGGTGTAATTTGTGGTTTATCTATTTTGTCTGACATTTTATTTTCCTGCGTAAATTATTTATCATAAGTTAAAAGTCTTCTTTCACCTTCTATTTTATTTGTTTCAGTAATATCTTGGGTTATTTCAACAGTTCCGAGGTATTCTTTTTTGTTGTTTCTAACTGCATAATAAGCAATGTGGATAAGCTTTCCGCCCATATTAATCCAGAAAACTGCTTCATCTTGTTTAGCGGTTTTAAAATCGTTTACAATTTGGTTAACAATATGTACGCTGGAAGGAGGGTGACAAAATTGTACTTCCCTTCCTAATATTGCTTTGCTACGTTCAAATATTCTATCTTTACCGTGTGAGAAAAACCGTACTTTATCGTCTTTATCAACAAAAGTAATATCTTGAGGAATACTGTTCAGCATACTTTCAAGTTCCTCTACAGTAAACGAACCGGTTGATAATTTAATTTTACCATCCTGGTTTTCTTGAACTTGTTCGGTTATTGAAATATCCGGTTTCCACTCTTTTTCCGGAACATATAAACAATATCCTATCTCATCACTCTGAGTATAAATTTCGTACCATTCAATTTCCGTTAAAGTATCTAAACACATTGGGAAAAGGATTTCTTCTTCTTTATAAAACATATCCTCAATGGCTTTAATTGTAGGATTAAACATTAAATCCCAAAAACCTTCAAGCTCTTCACGTGTTACAGTTGGTTGGGACTGTAAAAGTTCAATACTGGATTTTAAAAATCCTCTTATTTCATCGTCTTTTCCCCACATTACCATTGGTGGTCCGGTAATATCGTTTTTTTCCAAGTAGGGGAAAATAAGATTCTCTTTCCTTATATAATGTTTATCTATATCCATCAAACCGTTGAATATTGTATGCATTTCTTTTAACAGATCTGTGGCATCTTCGTCTGCATTTTTTGAGTTAACTTTATGGAAAATATGGTGAAGCTTGTCTATTTCCTTTTGAATAGCTTTATTTTCATTTATAAAAGTATCAACAGGATGTCCTTCGGGGACACTTTTTTTCATGGATGTATCTATATGGCCTTTAAGTGCTTCAGTATGAATATCACAGAACTTTAATACTTCTTCGCGCTCTAACCCTTCTGAAATTAGTTCTTCCTCGGCTTGTACAACTTCTCCGTAAGGAACGCTGCCCATTAGATCTGTTAGTTCTTTTTTTACATCCTCTGCTGATGCATTATCATGTAGGGTTAAAATTAGTTTTTTTAACTCATCAACTCTTTTGCGACTATTATTAATAAATTCACTCATTTTATATCCTTTAAAATATTTTTATCTGGACTAAATATAAATAATAACAGAAAGAAAATCCCGACAAAAAATTGTCGGGATTTAAGTAAGCCTATTTAGCCAGTGAAATTTTCTTATTTAATCTCATTTGTTCTGCCGATTCTTCAATTTCTTTCAAATCACGAACCATTTCACTCCAGCCATACCAGAGAGCATATTCCGGGTTTGCATGGAAAGTACCTTGGAATGTTCTCATTCTATGTTTAAGAAACATAACAAACAGTTTTTGTTCAACAACTGTTAATGCATCATGAAATGTTAATATTTGCGGAAAAGCATAAGCATAACTTTCGGGTTTCTCAATAATACCATCCTTGTATAAATCGGCAACAATTCTTATAGCCTTAGCCATTAGGTGATCAGCTTCTTTTATCATTTTATCACCTTTTTCGAGTTCGCCTTTGGCAAAATTTTCAGAATGACAATCACTGCAAACCTTTAACATTTTATCTCGTTCTATCTGCCAGCTTTCTTGGGTTAAGCGGGCAACATCAGCAGCTTTTACAACATCTAACAATGCAGTTGGTTTTCCTTCTGGATCAAGTACGCCAAGAGCTTGTAAAATAGCAACTCTGTCGTTTGTCCATTGTTCATCTTCGGGCATTGGTAATCTAACAGCTAAAAATCCCCATGCAGTTCTTACTTCATGGTTGCCGTCAGGCATATGGCATGTCTGACAAGTTGGTGCAGGAGTATCTTCAGGAAGAGTTCCATTTTGTTTAAGAAGATATCTAACGCCATGTTTAGATCCGGCATACATTTCCCATTGAGGATGATCAAATCCGGTATGGCAAGTTTGGCATGCTTGGGGTTGCTGAGCTTCTTTAACAGAGAAGGTATGTCTTGTATGACAAGCATCGCAAGAAGCGTGGCCGTACATCGATCCTTTTTCTTTTAATTCTTTAATTTCTTCTTTAGTCTTAATACCTAGTTTGTGGCAACCTCCACAGCCTTTCATACCTTCAGTAAGTTCCATGGGCTGCATGTGAAATGTTGGCATAGCTTTCATAGCCGCCCAAGCAATTGAGTGTTTGCCTTTTTTGAATTGCTCAGCTTGTTCATCATGGCATTCAGCGCAGGTTTCATAGGTAGGCAGTTCAACTAAATCAACATTTTTGGCTGAGTCATGTTTGTAGCCATGGCAATCATCACAAGTTACTTCATTTTGTGAATGTTTACTGAGTTGCCAATCGGCAACGGCTTGCGGAGTAACTTTTTCGTGACAATTAACGCAGTTTTGAGAATATATTGTTGATGAAACAAATAATCCCAAAATAAAAACTGAAATGATAATTTTTTTCATGTCGGCTCCTTTGTTCAATCAGAATAATAATTCTTATTTATAAATATAAATTATTTAAATGTTCAAGGCAAATGTTTTTATTCGAAATTGAAAATATTAATTCTTGATAAGAATACCTTTTTGTATTATATTTGTAATCGGAATTAGTAATCTGATTATAATCTCTATGAAACAAGTAATAAAGAAGAACTTAGAAAAACCAATTCAGAAGTATAGATTATATATTCAACTCTTATTTGTTGCAATTGTTTTATGGATCGGAATCGAATTTTATTTATTTGCTAATTACTTAGAAACCGGTGGTGCTTCTAAATTTTACGAAAGACCCCCGGGTGTTGAAGCTTTCCTGCCAATTAGTTCATTAATGAACCTTTATTATTTCATTTCAACAGGTAATATACATCAAGCACATCCGGCAGGGTTGTTTATTTTTGTTGCAATTATTCTTGTGTCTTTCGTTTTTGGAAAATCCTTTTGCAGTTGGATTTGCCCTATTGGATTTATTTCAGAAGCACTAGGTGATTTTGGAGAGAAAATTCAGAAAAAACTATTTAAAAGAAGACTGCAAGTTCCACGTTGGATTGATTATCCATTAAGAAGTTTAAAGTATCTGATTTTAGGTTTTTTTGTGTACTCAATATTTTTTATGATGACAATTTCTGCAATAAAGTATTTCCTTGATTCACCATATAATATAATGTCTGATGTTAAAATGTATTATTTCTTTGCAAATATTACTCAGTTTTCCTTAATAGTTATTACTGTGTTGTTTCTGCTTTCAATTTTAATTAGAAATTTCTGGTGTAGATACTTATGCCCTTATGGTGCTTTGTTAGGTTTCTTAACTTTGTTAAGTCCTTCTAAAATTAAAAGGAATAAAGAGAGTTGTATCGATTGTAATTTATGTGCTCAGGCATGTCCGTCATTTATTAAAGTGGATAAGGTTGAAACGGTTTTTTCTGATGAATGCTCAACATGTTTAAGTTGTGTGGATGCTTGTCCGGTTGAAAATACTCTTGAGATAAAATCAATTTACAGTAAAAAGAAAATCTCTAAAAAAACAGTTGCTATTGGAATTGTAGGTATTTATTTTTTGATCATAATTGTTGGAATGATATCCGGAAATTGGCAAAATAATATTTCCCAAAAAGAGTACCTAATGCGCTACAAAAATATTAACTCCCTTGATCATATCAAAAGCTCTGATGATGTTAAAAAATTTAATAAAGAAGCAGAAAAGTATTATAAATAAATGTTCATTTAATTTTTGAGATTACAATTTTTTTAACTTTTTTCTAATTGAAGATTCTTTAAAAAAGTTTCTACTACTTATTTAGCTTTACTAAAATAACATTATAAAAATAGATTATTTTATCTGATAATAGTCGGAGGAATTGCATGAAAAAACTAAGTTTTTTGATAATCAGTTTTGTTGTTTTAGGAACATTTTCTTTTTCAATGGCTCAGAGCAGTGCAAAAATTGCCGGTAAATGCATGACGTGCCATAAAGAAAAAACACCTGGAATTTACAAACAATGGAACAAATCAGCACATGCTGAGAATAACGTAACATGTATTAGTTGTCATGGAGCAAATAAGAGAGAAACAGATGCTTTTTTGCACGAGGGAGCTTACATAGCAACGCTGGTAACTCCAAAAGACTGTGGTGAGTGTCATTCAAGGGAAGCTGAAGAAGTAGGAAGATCATATCATGCTACAGCAGGTGAAATTCTGGATTCTAAAGATGCTTATCTGGCTCATGTTGGTGGTGGGGAGCCTATTGCAATAACCGGTTGCGAAAGTTGTCACGGAGGAAAAGTTTTAATAGATAATAATTCCCCAAACAAATTATCGTCTAAAACATGGCCTAATAGCGGTATTGGCAGAATTAATCCGGATGGTTCTAAAGGTTCTTGTAATGCTTGTCATACACGACACTCGTTTGATAAAGCTCAAGCTCGTAAACCGGAAGCTTGTTCAAAATGTCATCTTGGTCCCGACCATCCGCAGAAAGAGGTTTATGAAGAAAGTAAACATGGAAATGCATATTATACTCATTTAGATGAAATGAATATTAATGCCGATAAATGGGTTGTTGGTATTGATTATTATGAAGCACCTACCTGTGCAACTTGTCACATGTCGGCTACTAGAAAACAAAAAGTGACCCATGATGTTGGTCAAAGAATTAAATGGACATTACGACCACCGATTTCAAAATTTAAAGATAATGCAAATCAGAAACGTAAAAATATGGAAGATGTTTGCTTAGCATGCCATACTGAGAGATTTATGGGAGGGCATTTTATACAATTTGATGCGACTGTTAATCTTTATAATGAAAAATTTGCAAAGCCAGCTACCACAATTATGAAAATAATTAATAAGAAAGGATTGAAAGAACGCAAAGCTAATTTTGCAAATGATATTGATTGGATTTATTGGGAATTATGGCATCATGAGGGTAGAAGAGCAAGGCATGGAGCTGCGATGATGGGTCCCGATTATGCATGGTGGCATGGAATATATGATGTAATACATAATTTTTATTTTGAGTTTTTACCTGCTGCCAGAAAATTTAAAGATAAAGATGTTGATGCTTTTATAGACAAATTATTAAAAGATGACCCTATGCACCAATGGTTTGCTCACAAAACAACTTCTGAACTAAAGAAATCAATTAATAACGGTGAATTACAAAAAGTTTATAAAAATCTCTTTGATTAAAAAAGGATAGGTAAATAAATGAAATTGAAATACTTACATTTTGTTCGCGGTGTTTCAATAAATCAAATAGGCAAATTGGGGATGGTGCTAACAACATCATCTTTTATTACTTTTATTTTTCTTGAAGTTCTTAGAATGATGAAAGTAATAACAAACTCTTACGTTGGTTTAATAACTTATCTGTTATTACCCTCGCTTTTTGTAGTTGGGCTTATTTTAATTCCAATTGGATGGTATAAGTATAGAGTTTCTACAGGTAAGTCTACCAAAGAGCTTTTGGCTACTAGATTTGATCAAAATGATTTACAGAAAAGCAGATTAGGTGCCAGTTTAGTTAGAACAGTTTTACTATTTACCATTATAAATATTTTATTTCTTTCAATAGCAAGTATGCGAACACTAAGTTTTATGGATGAGGCAGAGTTTTGTGGTACGGCATGTCATTCTGTAATGAGTCCTGAATGGGCAACTTATCAAGTATCTCCACATTCAAGAGTTGCATGTGTACAATGTCATGTAGGTGAAGGAGCCGGAGCATTAATAAACTCTAAATTAAACGGTGCATGGCAAATGATTTCGGCTTCTTTAAATTTATACGAACGACCTATTCCTACACCGGTTCATCAATTAAGACCATCTCGCGAAACTTGTGAAAAATGTCATTGGCCTAATAAATTTTACGGCTCTAAACTAAAGTCTTTTGTTACTTACCAAAATGATGAAAAATCAACTCCGCTTTATTCTACACTGGTACTTAAAATTGATGATGGGGAAGAGGTTGGTAAAGCAGGCATTCACTGGCATATTAATGATAAAAACACAGTAAAATATGCATCTGTTGATGATAAAAGAGAAGAGATAATTTGGGTAGAAGTTGATCAACCTGATGGTTCGGTGAAAAGATTTCAAAATAAAAAACTTAATGATCTTGAAATAAAATCGGAAGAAACCAGAATAATGGATTGTGTAGACTGTCATAATAGAGCTACACATATTTATGAGGATCCGGAAAAAGCTGTTGATAAAAGAATTAGAAAAGGCTTAATAGATAGATCCTTGCCATTTATTAAACGTGAGAGCCTGGGAGCACTTCTAAGTTCTTTTACGGATTCTGAGACTGCATCAAATATTATTACGAATAGACTTAATAGTTTTTATAGAAAAAATTATCCGGATCTTCTTGGTGTTAAAGGAGAAGCAATTGATAAGGCAACCGAAGTTCTAAAAACAGTTTACAAAACTAATATTCATGTAGGGATGAATATTGATTGGAATACTTACCCAAATTATTTAAACCATGATAAAGATAGCGGTTGTTTTAGGTGCCACAACAATAATATGGTAGATGTTGAAAATAAACCGATAAATAGTGACTGTACATTATGTCACTCTATTTTAGCTTACGATTCGAAAGAACCTTTTCAATATATTAAGCCCGTTTCTTCTGCAGATAAAGATTCGGCTATGCATGTCTATTTACAAGAAGAATTTTTAAAATCTTTTAATTAAGTAAACTTAACGGACACTTTTTTACAAGTTTTATAAAAAGTGTCCGGAGATTTTAATTTCAAATCAAAATTAATTTTTAACCTAATTTTTCAAAAAAATAATCTAACTTTTTTGTATATTCCCATAGTTTTAATAAATATAATATTAATTAAAAAAAGAAGAGATTCTGATGATTCAAGTTGGGCAATTGCTATTCTGGTGCAATAAACTGGAATAGAGGAAAGTCCGAACACCAAGAACAGAGTGCCGGGTAACACCCGGGGATTAATTATGAAAATAATTAGTTACGGAAAGTGCCACAGAAAATAAACAGCCCCAATTTTTTGGAGCGAAGGTGAAAAGGCAGGGTAAGAGCCTACCGCTTCGGTAGTAATACCGGGGGTCTCGTTAGAGAGTTCCGATATTCTCGGGATCAGGGCAAACCCCACTTGGTGCAAGGTTAAGCAGGAAGTTTTACTAAAATATTTTAGTATAAGGGTTGTTCTCTCTATGCTTCCGGGTAAACCGCTTGAATTTTAGAGTAATCTAAAGTCTAGATAAATAATTGCCGTTCCGCTTTAGCGGAGCACAGAATTCGGCTTATAGACTTGGATCATCAAATTATCTTCTTCAAACGGGGAAGATGAAAAAGAAAAAATGGACACTAAAAGACCCTCCGGATAAAAATAGTGTTTTAGCACTAGCCGATAGTCTAAATATTTCAGGAGTTTTAGCAGAGTTACTAATTCAAAGAGGTATTACAAATTTCTTTGAAGCAAAAAAATATTTTCGTCCCGATATTGATTCCATTCACGATCCGTATTTAATGTCGGATATGGAAAAAGCAGCTTCAAGGGCGATAAAAGCAATTACAGGTAATGAAAGAATTTGTGTTTATGGCGATTATGATGTGGACGGCACTTGTTCTTCTTCATTAATGTATCAATTCCTAAAGGAATTAGGAGCTAATGTATGTGTTCATATTCCAAACAGAATTACTGAAGGCTACGGGTTATCTTTTTCCGGGATTGATAAAATAAAAGATGATAAAGTTGATCTGATCATTTCCGTTGATTGCGGAATAACCGCTGTAGATGAAATTGATTATGCAAATACTTTTGGAATTGATACAATTATCTGTGATCATCATCAGCCGAAAGAAAAATTACCTAATGCTTATGCAATACTCGATCCTTTAAAACCGGGTTGTGAATATCCTTTTAAGTATTTATCGGGAGCAGGAGTTGCATTCAAACTTGCCAGAGCAATTGCAGATCGTTTCGGTAAAAAAGAAATGGTCTTTAAATATTTGGATTTAGTAGCTTTAGCAGCTGCGGCAGATATTGTTCCGATTACCGATGAAAACAGAGTACTTGTTAGAGAAGGTATTGACCAAATTAATAAAAATCCCAGACCCGGGATTAAAGCTTTAATTAAATCAGCAAGAATGGAGCCGGGTAATCTTTCTGCGGGACAAATTATATTTACAATTGCGCCAAGAATAAATGCTGTTGGAAGATTAGGTGATGCAAATAGAGCTGTTGATTTATTTAATGCTAAAACAGATGAAGAAGCTGAAGTGTTTGCTAAAGTTTTGGAATCTGAAAACTTAGAAAGAAGGAAAATTGATGAAGTAACTTTTTCACACGCTTTAGAGTTAGTAAAAGATATAGACGATTTTGAAAGCAATCTCGGTATTGTTTTACACCACGAATCTTGGCATCCGGGAGTTGTGGGGATTGTTGCATCCCGTTTGGTAGAAAAGTTTTATCGTCCCTCAATAATGCTAACAACTATAGATGGCGTTGCCAAAGGTTCGGCTAGAAGTATTCCCGGATTCAATATTTATGAGGCAATTGAAGCTTGTAAAGACTTGGTTGTACAATTTGGCGGACACAAAGCGGCTGCCGGGTTGGAAATAGAAGTTGATAAAATAGAAGAATTTAGGGCAAGATTTAATGAAGTATTAAAGGGGAAATTAGATAGTGAAGATATTGTACCCGAAATAAAAATTGATGCAAAAATTTCTTTGTGCGATATTACTCCTAAATTTGTCAGAATTTTAGACCAATTTGCTCCGTTTGGTCCGGGTAATATGCGCCCTATATTTTTAGCCGAAGATGTTAAAATAATTGGTAATCCGAGAATAGTTGGAACAAATCATTTTGTAACAACTTTTTGCCAAAATGGTGATAATAAAGTTTATGATGCGATAGGATTTAATTTGTGAAAATTTGTATACGAAGTTGAAAAAGATAAAGATTTGGTAGATATTGTGTTTACGATTGAAAAAGTTGTGCGGGATAGAAAAACATATCCTCAAATTAGAGTAAAAGACATTAGAATTAAAAATCAAAATTAATTTAAACTAAGGAGAATTAAAATGTCGGGGCACTCCAAATGGTCTACCATTAAAAGAAAAAAGGCTGCTGCCGATCAAAAGCGCGGTAAAATTTTTACCAAACTTATAAAAGAAATTACAGTAGCTGCCAGACAAGGCGGTGGAGATATTGATGGAAATCCAAGGTTAAGATTAGCAGTAGACAATGCTAAATCGGCTAACATGCCAATGGATAATATTGAACGGGCAATTAAGAAAGCTACCGGTGAAGTAGAAGGTGCCAGTTATCTTGAACTAACTTACGAAGGTTATGGCCCTGGCGGTGTTGCCGTTTTAGTAGAATGTGTTACTGATAATAAAAATAGAACAGTTGCCGAAGTTAGACATGCATTTACAAAACATGGAGGCAGTTTGGGTGAAACCGGCTCTGTTGCTTGGATGTTTAACAGAAAAGGTGTAATAACCTTACCGGCACAAGGAAAAACAGAAGATGAAATGATGGAACTTGTTTTAGAAGCCGGTGCGGAAGATTTACAAGCTGAAGATGATTTTTTTGAAATTACTGCTGCGATTGAAGATTTTGAAAATGTTAGAAAAACAATTGTTGATGCAAGTTTAGAAGTGGAAAATGCCTCGCTGCAATGGATTGCAAAAAATACTGTTGAGGTTTCCGGTGATACAAGTGAAAAATTAATTAAAATGATTGATATGCTAGAAGATAGCGATGATGTTCAAAATGTTTATACAAATGCAGATTTTCAGGATGTTGAGTAAATTTTACATTAAAATATAATGATAATTTTTGGTGTTGATCCCGGAACAATTCTAACAGGTTTCGGGATAATTAATTTTCAAAAGAACCAACTTAGATATGTTAACTCGGGTATCATCAAGCCCAATCCTAAAGAATTGCTTTCCATAAAATTAAAACAGATTTATCTCGAATTAGATTTGCAAATTAAAAAGTATAACCCTGATGTCTTTTGTATTGAAACAGCTTTTTACGGAAAAAATGTTCAATCTGCAATGAAGATAGGATATGTACGAGGAATTTCTATGTTGGTGGCTTCAATTAATGATGTGGTAACATACGAATATTCCCCGCGTTAAATTAAGAAAGCAGTTGTGGGAAGAGGAGCGGCATCAAAAGAACAAGTTCAATACATGATTAAAAATTTACTTAATTTAGAAATAGATAAAATTAAATTTGATGAAACTGATGCGCTTGCTGCTGCAGTTTGCCATTCGGTAAAAATGAGTTCTTTTATAACATCAAAAAATAATTGGAAATCATTTGTTGATCAAAACCACGATAGAATAATTGAGTAATACTAAACTTAGTAAAGCGAAAAACCTTAATAATTTTTACATAATTAAAAACAAAAATCAATTATGATTGGATATTTAACCGGTAAAATAATTTCTAAAAAACCAACTCAAATATTGTTGGATGTTAACGGGGTTGGGTATTTGTTATTGATTTCCATAAATACTTTTGATAAAATTCCGGAAATTGGAGAGACCATTTCCCTTTACACATATTTATCGGTTAAGGAAGATTCTCTAACTCTTTTTGGTTTTTTTACCTTACCGGAAAAGGAGATGTTTGAGGTTTTAATAAGTGTTAACGGAATAGGACCAAAATTAGCTCAAAGTATTTTATCCGGTATAACGGTTAACGAATTTAAGGATGCGATTGCTACCGGAAATATTTCCCGTTTAGTTGCAATTCCGGGTATCGGCAAAAAAACTGCAGAAAGAATGACAATTGAATTGAGAGATAAAGTAGAAAGAGTTTCAGAATCAGAATCAACTATGGATTCAAAAACATATTCCTTAAAAGACGATGCAGTTACAGCTTTAATTGGATTAGGATATAATCAAAAAACAGCCGATAAAATTACTCGGGATATTCTCGAGGGTAATCCCTCAATTTCACTCGAAGATTTAATTAAAGAAGCCCTTAAAAATTTGAGTAAATAAATGCTTTTCTAATTTCCTATTCAATGTAATGATGCAGCAGCATTTGAAAGTAATTATAAAAAAAGCTATATTACAGTTCTGAAATTATGAGAGTTATTAAGTATTATATAGC
The DNA here is from genome assembly GCA_024275455.1 of Bacteroidota bacterium. GTDB lineage: Bacteria > Bacteroidota > Ignavibacteria > Ignavibacteriales > Melioribacteraceae. The sequence goes on from JAJRZB010000299.1 coordinate 14,317, forward strand.
ATATAGAGATAAAATAGATTTTCAAGTAAATTTTACTCAAAAATATTAAAAAAACACAAAATGCACTTCGAACTATCGGAGTGCATTTTTTTTATGTTAATAGAACAAATTATAAATTATATTGAAAACTGGGCTCCACCTGGAGCAGCTTGGGATGGAGATAATGTCGGGCTTCAAGTAGGCTCTACAAAACAAAGAGTTACCAACATTTTTCTAACACTCGAGTTAACCCCAAAATCCCTTGAAGAAGCAATTAATAAAAATTGCAATTTTATTTTTACTCACCACCCGTTTTTATTTAAACCACTTAAAAAAATTGATACAACCAATGACGAAAAAGGGAAATTAATTGACCGATTAATTAAGAAAAATATTACTCTTTATTCGGCTCATACAAATTTAGATTTTACGAAAGACGGAGTAAGTTTTGAGCTGGCAAAAGTTCTTGGACTAAAAAATACCGGTTTTTTGGTAAATGAAAAAGGCAATCAATTTAAAATTATTGTTTTTGTTCCGGTTAATGATTTGAAAAAACTATCTGATGCACTTTTTAGTGCCGGAGCAGGTATCATTGGTGAATATGAAAATTGCAGTTTCAGAACAGAGGGACAAGGCACTTTTAAAGGAAACGAAAATTCAAATCCTTCAATTGGTAAAAAGCAAAATTTTGAAACGGTAGAAGAAGTTAGACTTGAAGTTTTAGTTAATTCTTGGAAATTGAATAAGGTTATAAATGCTCTAATAAAAGCTCATCCATACGAAGAACCGGCTTACGATATTTATCCACTACAAAATAAAAACGTTAATTACGGATTTGGAGTAGTCGGCGAATTAAATAAAAGTATGACTAAGAAAGAATTTTTGAATCATACTTGTAATTCACTAAAAACAAATAATTTGAGATATACAAACGGAAAAAACGGAAAAATTAAAAAAGTTGCGGTCTGCGGAGGTAGTGGAACGGAATTATTAAACGCAGCTATTAAAAACAGTGCAGATGCTTTTGTTACTGCCGATGTAAAATATCATGTTTTTCAGGAAGGTGAGAATAAAATACTTTTTATAGATGCCGGACATTATGAAACTGAAATTCATGTTTTGAATGTAGTTAAAAGAAAATTGGAAAGTTTTGTTAAGAATAATAAAAAATCAGTAAAAGTTTACAAATTTGCCGGTTCTACTAACCCGGTAAAATACTTTAACAATGTTAGCTATAAGTAAAGTAATAAAATGAATATAAAAACTATTTGGACTGTTGGATTATTAATACTTTCAAATACTTTTATGACGATTGCATGGTACGGACACTTAAAATTTACCGAATGGAAATGGTTTAATAAATTAGGTTTAGCATCCATTATTTTAATTAGTTGGTCAATTGCTTTATTCGAATATATGTTTCAAGTACCGGCAAATAGAATTGGCTTTGAAGAAAACGGCGGTCCGTTTTCACTGGTTCAGTTAAAAGTTATTCAAGAAGTAATTACATTATTGGTTTTTAGCGGATTTTCACTAATTGTTTTTAAAAATCAAACATTTAAATGGAACCATGTAATTGCTTTCGTATTTATTGTTTTAGCAGTTTACTTTATGTTTAAGGATTAGAGTAATTAGGCAATTATTTAAATCGAATAAAATAGAAATTTGAAAAAAATAAAAAATAAGTTTAATTAGAATTTTAATAAAGAAAGGAGTAAAATAAATTGATTAATCGACTATCAACACTTTATGAGCTGCAGTTAATTGATGATGAGTTGGATACACTTCAAGAATTAAGAGGGGATTTACCTCTTGAAGTAAATGACTTAAATTTTCAGATTCAAAGTATTAAAGAAAGTATTGAAGAGAAAGAAAAAGAAAAAAATGAAGCTTTAAAAACAATAAAATCTAATGAAAATGAAATTGAAAGACTGAATACCGGACTGAAGAAATTCAAATCACAGCTTTACCAAGTGAGAAATAATAAAGAATATGATGCTTTAACAAAAGAAATTGATCACTCCGAGGAAAAAATTGCTGCTTTTCAACTTGAAAATGAAGAATTGGAAAATAAAGTTCAGTCCTTAAAAAGTGAAATTGAAGAGGTCAGTCCGCAATTAGAAGAATTGTTGGAAGAAGTTAAAGTTAAAGAGGAGGAGCTAAAAACTATAATTAAAGCCAACGAAAGAGAAGAAACAAAATTAAGAGCGAAAAGAGAAACTGTTGCCGAAAAAGTTAGAAAAGCAGATTATAATACATACACCAGAATTCGTAAAGCTTTGGGCGGAAGAGCAGTTGTTACAATTAACAGAGGCGCATGTACCGGATGCCATAATGTGGTTCCTCCACAAAGACAAATTGAAGTAAGAGGAAATAAAAGATTGTTTACATGCGAATCTTGCGGAAGACTTCTTGTTTCACCCAATATTGCTGCCGAGGTAAAAACTACGGTTTAAAAGTAAAAAAGCCCAACTTTTCAAAAAAGTTGGGCTTTTATTAGCGAAGTAGCAACATTTTTTTAGTTTCCATAAAACTTTGTCCTAAGCCTACCCTGGGGTTACCGGCTTTTAATTGATAATAATATACCCCACTTGGCAAAGCACCGGCATTAAAGTTTACACTATAATTACCCGGATTTTGTTGTTTGTCTACCAAAACGGTTACTTCTCTTCCAAGAATATCGTAGACTTTAAGGGTTACTTGCGACCCCACCGCAACCCTCCCCTTAGCAAGGGGAGGGAGATTAATATTTGGTGGAATTGAATATTTAATTATTGTTGAAGGATTAAAAGGATTCGGGAAATTCTGTTGAAGAGAATATGAATTTGGAATTTCTTCTTTTGTATCTTCTACATCTGTTATACCGACAATACCGTTTGGGTTGTGAATTGCTAAATAACCATTGTTATAGCCTATCCAGAAATTGCCAAAATGGTCCCTTGTTAAACCTTGGCACCCAACAGTATCAAGTTCGTAACCAGTTGGGAATAGTTTAATCCAAGTCTCGCCTTGAGAGTAATCGAGTTCCAGAAAACCGTATATTTCACTGGTAAGCCATACTTTATTATTTGTATCAACTATTAGATTAAAATATTTCCCAGCGTGATCACTGTATTTATATTTTGTAACTTGCTTATTACTATCAACTTTCATTATAAAATTCCAGCCACCATACCAAGTGTTACCTTTTTTATCTATGTCAATAGACAATAATATTTCATCGAAAAGATTAAAATTTGTAAAATATTCCCAATTTGTATTCAAATCTAATTTTCCTCCGCCCCAGCCATCGGAACCATACCAAAGATTATTTGAATCATCAATTGCAACACAGTTAATTTCTTCTTGCGGCTGAAGTAAACCTGAATTATTGTGATTATAAATCAACCATGTAGTATCAGTATCAAACATTGCTAAGCCATCCCAATAAGTACCCATCCAAAGATTATTATTTCTGTCTATTGATATACTGAAAATTGAAGATCCCAAAAGTCCATAATCTGCAATATTATAAACTTCACAATCAGCATTATCATATTTAATCAAACCCCCGGTATTTCCGAATGTGCCGAACCACTTGTTGTTAAAGGAATCAACTGTTGCAGTCCAAATAGAATTTAAAGGCATTGTTGTATTTGATGTATCAAATTTAGTCCAGCTATTTCCATTGTACATAAAAATACCTTGGCCTGATGTACCTAACCAGATATTATTATCTTTATCCTCAACAATACACATAACAGAACTTGATTGTATACCGATTTCACTATTGTTAAAAATCTTCCATGTTGAACCTTGGGCAAAAAGAAAATGTGAAACAAATACTAGCAGAATAGAAATGTATTTAAATATCATTTTATGCCTCCTAACAGGGTCTATCAGGAGGAATGCAGCCAAACTTATTGTAATAATAAGGATCATTTTTTGTAAAACATCCCCATGTTTTTGTTATAATATTTTCTTGGATTTCTCCCGGTGGATCACCGTAAATAACAACTAATTTTGTTTCAATTTTATATTTCAGACCCCAATAGTCATCAGCATTCTTATGTATTGCAACAGTAAAAACTAGTGCAATATTATCAAATGTATAATTCTCTACTGGTGAAGTTAACATTGATTCACCACTTACCTCATTCCAATTGTCAATCGGATTCCAACAATTCATAAAGTATTTTACTCCTATTAAATTATGTCGTGCGATTGTAAGAGTACCATTTGGATTATTTTTCCAGTGAGATCTATAGTCAAGATCATTTTTATTTCCACAGTTCCAAACCCAAGTATTTTCACTATTTAAATTTTCTCCTTGTGCCACTATACCCTTCTTATATATATAATTATATTAAAAAAAATTAGGATAAATTTAAACTACCAAAATATTTATAATATAAAATAAATAGCGTTGGCTATCAAGTTAAAAATTTAGTAGCTAGTAAGGTAAGAGGGAACAAAAGATTGTTTACATGCGAATCATGCGGAAGGCTTTTCGTTTCACCCAATATTGCTGCTGAAGTAAAAACTACAGTTTAAAAGTAAAAAAGCCCAACTTTTCAAAAAAGTTGGGCTTTTATTAGCGAAGTAGCAACATTTTTTTAGTTTCCATAAAACCTTGTCCTAAGCCTGCCCTGGGGTTACCGGCTTTTAATTGATAATAATATACCCCGCTTGG
>JAJRZB010000300.1 GCA_024275455.1 Bacteroidota bacterium
AATTCATCGTAGTATTTTTTGAATGCAGGCAAACCGGAATTATGAAGCAACAAATTTCGGATTGTAATTTTATTTTTTCCGTTATTATTAAATTCAGGCAAATACGTAATTACTTTTTCATCAAGATTCAGTTTGCCTCTATCAACTAAAATCATAGCGGCAGAAGTTGTTCCGACAACTTTGGAAACCGAAGCCAAATCAAAAATAGAATTTGTTGAAACGGGTGTTGAAGTTTTATCATAGGTATAATGTCCGAATGCTTTGCTAAAAAGAAAGTTATTGTCAATTCCGAAAAGTAAAACTCCTCCCGGGAAAACCGAATCGGAAATTGCTTGCTCCATTAACTCATTTACATTTGAGAAATCAAAGGTCTTATCAATTTTACTGGAGCAAGAAAAGTTAATTAATGCAAATATTGATAGTAGTGCAATACTTAAAATATAACGTAATTGTTTTGTAGTCATTGGTTTATTTTTTTAGTTTTTTGTCCTTTTTGAGTACCTATTTAAAAGATATGTACTAAGAATACGGAAAATAGTTTAAATAGAAAAATAGTAGTTCTCTGGAATTATGTAAGGTTGATTCATAACTGTATTAACTGGTACGAAATAATAATCTGCTTACTTTTACAAGTTTTGATCTATATATTTATTTCCTTGTAGGACTTGATCCGACCTGTTAAAGTTTTCTATTTTTTATAGACATAGTTTTTGCCTGATTAAAAATTGCTTTCATGTTAAATTCAATAAATTGTCTCTCATATGCCGGTAATGGTCCAGATTCATGATTTGCTTTTGCATTAGCAACCCATATTTTCATATCTGTTAAATCATAAACAATACTTTGTAAATCCCCGGTTTCAACATTTGGTAAAATATCGTTTATTGTTACGTGGGCATTTATTCTGCCATAATGCTCTATCAGCTTATTGTGTAATAAAGAATCATACTTAGGATAATCCCAAGTCATGCCCCAATAAACAATGTCACTGATACGTGGATGTGTAGGTGTTACAGGCTCCAGATTTTCCGGTGAGAAGGTTAGAAATGTGGTGCTTGAAGTTCGAAAACCACGAAATTGAACAAGCTCTCCGTCACCTATACCATAAAGTAATCTTGTGGTTCTTTTTGCGGTTTTAATTCTTTTAGTAGCTTCATCGAGGCTGTTATCAAATTGAAGTACATCACGAAGCAAAAAAGTAAAAGGAATCCCTTGATATGTAATTTTATCTGTGCTTCGGTCATCACCTATTTCGCTGATGGCAATTTGTTCTTCACTTATCCCTGAGAAAGCACCAATGACTCCTGCATAAGTTATGTTTGCAAAAAGATTTCCTTCTCTGGGGGCATAAACCACGATAACCGGATATTTTTGGATATCCATACCGGTTTCATAATCAAGAGTGCGTAATTGATACAGATGACCATCTTCTGCGGTAGCTTTTCCCCATGCACCAAACAAACTGCAATGGAATTCCGCAGCTTCACCAAGTAAATTTATTCGAATAATATTTTGTAATGATAATCCGCTCCCATCAGCCATTCCTTTCATTTCTTCAATGAAATATTCAGGAATATATGGTTTTGCCTGTTTGTATAAAGCATCCAGTAATGTTACGGATTGACCGCCGGCGTGAAGCATTAGTTTTACTTGATTTTGTAAATGCTCGATTTCATTTTTTAAGAGTGTGCCTTGGGCTTTACCCATTTCATAAGCATTGCCCCATACTGTCAAAACATGAATCTCGTCATCGCCCTGCCCGGCAATTTCCAATTTTCCGTGTTCAATTAAAGCAACTTCTCTCATATCGGCTTGAATTATTTTACTGCCTGTTTTTTCAGTTAATGTTTGTGATTTACTACTTGAAATTACAACCATTGAAAGAACGAACAATAAAATGAATATATGATTAAACAGTTTCATGTATTTCCTTTTAATTACCTTTTTATAATCTGAATATTTGATTTTGTATGTCGGATATTTTTACATAGCTATAATTTCAAATTTATGAAGCGTAACTCTTTGTGTTGCACCAGTAGCAAAGAGTTACAATTTTATACATATTATTCTATTAGGTTTTTCTTCGTTATTTCATTTCTTGACTATAGTCAATGAACAAACGAAAATAAGCATTTAAACTTGTAGAAACAAAAATAACAGATAACAAAATAATGAATATTATGATGACAAGAACAATTCAATTAATTACAATTTTGATTGCAACAACAGTTACTGTTTTTAGTCAATCCGCTACGCAAAATGATGATTATAAAAAACACTTTATCGGAAGTTCGGTTTTTATATTAGCTAATCTTGCTTCTGACCCGCCAAATTATTATCAGTTAAATTATGGGTATAGAATTACTCCAAAAGATGTAATTTCGATTGAAGCAATAACTTGGGAATACAAAGGTCCGATCGGAAGACCTTATGGTAAAGATTTTGAAAACGAAAACTCCAACTTCCCGGGGTCTGTTAAGGCTTATGGAATTGGTCTTGCTTATAAGCGTTTTCTTTGGAAAAAAATGTATGTAGGTATACATTCTACAGCATTTCATCAGAATTATTTGGATAAAAGCAAAAAGAAAATTCAAAGTGGGTTTCAATGGTTTAATACATTGAGATTTGGATATCAATTCCAATTCTTTAATAATCGAGTCTTTATTGAGCCTTCCGTTGCATTTACTTATTGGCCGATAAATACTAATTTACCTGACTCTTTTCAGAAAGAAGAAAACAAGTGGCCAAATTTCTTTTTATTTGAACCAGGACTTCATTTTGGAATCAACTTCTAATAAAGTTAAAAGTTATGAATAAATCTGAAAAATTCTGGAATAGATTATCAAAGAATTATGATAGGCAAGCCAAGGACAAGGCTTATAAGTTAATTATTGATAAAAGTAAAAAGTACTTTAACCCAACTGCTATTATTCTTGATTTTGCTTGCGCTACAGGATTGTATTCTTTTGAATTTGCAGACAATGTTAAAGAGATACAAGCTTTTGATATATCCCGGGAAATGATAAAGATTGCAAAAGATAAAGCAATGATCAATCAAGTGGATAACATTTCTTTCTCGCAAACAACTCTTTTTGATGAAAGATATAAAGAAGGAAATTTTGACGCTATATTGGCATTAAATATTTTACTTTATTTTGAAGATGTGGAAAAAGTACTAAATCGAATGAACGAGTTACTGAAACCAAATGGTTTAATCATTACTTCAACAGCTTGCTTAAAAGAAAAGAGAACATTTATTGGGGTTTTATCGAGCAGCTTTATATTCATTCTGAAAAAAATTAAAATACTTCCTTATTTAAAGTATTACACAATGCATGAATTAGAAAAAACTATTTCAAATTGTGGTTTTAAAATAATTGAAACAGATATTTTAATCGATAAGCCTGCTACTGAGTACTATATTGTTGCACAAAAAACTAATTGATAAGTTACTGCTTCTGGGAAATCCTTTTTCGAATCCGACTGAGTGTTTCTGGTTTTATTCCAAGGTAACTTGCCAATTGATATTGAGGTACTCTATTTACTAAATCCGGTCTTTCTTTTAATAGATTTAAATATCGCTCTTTCGGTGTGGACGAAATAAATTTAGATAAACTTTCTTGTTTTTCTCCCATCATTTTTTCCATTTCAACCCGGCATACTTCACCAAATCTGGGATGCTTTTTATATAAAGCTGTTTCCTTTTCAGAATTAATGATTGCTACTGTTGTTTTTTCAGTGCAAGAAAGAAAATATTTTGAAGGAGTACGATTTGAGATGCTATCAAAATTTACTGCCGATTGGTACTCCGTATAAAAATTAGTTGTAATCTCTTCACCATCATTAGTAATGGAATATTCTCGTACACAACCTTTTATAACAAGAAATGCATCTTTAGCGATTTGTCCTTCTCTTAACAAGTTGGTTTCTTTATCAAATGTTTTTATTGGAAAAGCTTCTATTATACTTTGTTTTTCTTCATCTGTCAATTCAATGAAGTTAGACATTAATTCTACAAGTATATTTTTCATAGATTACTTTTTTTAAAGGTAAATAATATCATGTTATACGCATTATGTATAGTATGACAATTTGTTATATATTAAGTAAAATTATTTTCTAATTTTGAATTAAACTTATTACTTTCCAAATTCAGCATCAAGCGGAATAAATTTAGTAATTATAAATGCCGGAATAGTTGCAATTATTACCCAAATAAAAAAGTGCTGATAACCAATTAACTCTTGCAGCCAGCCACTTATCATTCCCGGAATCATCATTCCCAATGCCATAAAACCTGTTGTTATAGCAAAGTGAGCAGTTTTGTGTTCACCATCGGAAACATAAATCATATAAAGCATATAGGCTGTAAAACCGAAACCGTAACCAAACTGTTCAACGGCAACGCTTGCAAGTACGGCAAAAAATGATTCAGGTTGAGCATAAGAAAGGTAAATATAAACTGCGTTTGGTAAATTGATAGCTATCAACATCCACCAAAGCCAATGTTTTAATCCGTCTTTTGCTGCAAGGAATCCACCAAGCAAACCTCCAATTACAAGAGCTAAAATTCCTATTGTTCCGTACACAAAACCAACTTCTCCGGTTGTAAGAGCCAAACCACCAACTTCTCTAGCATCCAACAAAAACGGTGAAGCCAATTTAACAAGTTGGGATTCGCCGAGACGATAAAGCAGTAAAAATGCAATGATAACACCAATATGTTTCTTCTTAAAAAAGAGAGCAAATGTGGCAAAAAATTCTCCGAAAACATTTGAGTTTTCTCCTTTTGCAGAAACATCGGAAGCAGGTTTAGGTAAAATAAATTTATGATAAACGAAAAAGAAGAAAAACATTGCTGCAAGAATTCCGAATGTGATTGACCAGGCTAAAGTGATATTTCCGGAAATTGCTTGGAAAGAAGCTGAACTTGCTTTTTTAAGTTTCGGATCAATTTGGAAGAACGCGATTGCCGGTTTATTCCAATTTTCTTTTGTAAAGACAAATCTTGTTCCTTTAACTAAGTTTATGCTTTTATCACCGGAGCTATGACTAAGGTTAACCACAATTTCTTCATCTTGCGCCGGAGGTTTTGATAAATAAAAATATGCTATACCAACATTTCCTATTTTTGAATCTGCAGACTTTTTAATTACTGTTTTGCCAAAATTATTCTTTATAAAATTCTCTAAGTTACCAACAATAATTTCATTCCACCAAGAAGGTGTTTCTTTTATTTTGTTCGTAGTTGTTTTGCTTTCCGTTTTTATTAAGTATCCGTTTTTAATATTTTCTGATTCGATAAATTGCTGCAAAGAATCATATTTTTCTTTAGAGATTGTGTTTGTCGATATTTTTAGTTCATTGGGATAATGTAATAATCTTAATTGACCATCTATCTGAGTTATAGAGCTATCGTTAAAAGTTTCTTGAACAAAATTATTGTTTACGGTCTTTACGTTTAATTCTATTTGTCCGAGTCCGGTTGAACTTTCAAGATAACCGGCAACAATAATAAGTAGACCTTGTCCCGTAATCATTGCTAATCGATAAAATGTACTTCTTATTCCCACAAAATAAGCTTGTTGATGTTTTGTTAATCCCAGCATATAAAAACCATCTGCAGCTATATCGTGTGTGGCGGAGCTGAATGCGAGTAACCAGAAAAAAGCAAGAGTATATTTAAAAAAGTTTGGGACGGGAATTGTTAGTGCAACTCCGGCAAGACCGGCACCGATAATAAGCTGCATTGTTATAATCCAAAATCTTTTGGTTTTAAGTAAATCCACAATTGGAGACCATAAAGGTTTTATAACCCAAGGCAAGTAAAGCCAGCTTGTATAAAGAGCAATGTCCGTATTGGAAATGCCGAGTCGTTTATACATAATAACAGAAACTACCATTACAACTACGTAAGGAATCCCTTCAGCAGAATAAAGTGATGGTACCCAAGACCAAGGGTTATTTTTTGTCCGTGTTTTATTCATTTTGTCCCTTTAGTTTGAAATTCCAAAAGTAAATCATAAAAATCGAACAATCAACAAGTCACAAATTCAAAACTGTTTTTTTATTTACTTAATGGGATTTATTCGGAATTTGTATTTTGTTATTTGAGATTTCAAGTTATTAGTTGTTTTGCCCTAATTACTGCACCTATTTCCGGCGGATAATCCGCTTTTTTTAGAATTACATTTGGAGTATCCAGTTTTATTTTATCTTTTAATATTCGAGAATAAAGATTATCGTTTGTAATTGTTCCACCGATAAAAACAAGTTTCATGTTTTCTTCGTTCAATTTCCTTTCCATGGCAGTAATGTGTAATAGCAGTTCATCGGTTTCTGTATCAAGAATTTCATTGCATAAGCTGTCACCTTGTTAGGCAGATTCAATAACCAAAGGAGCAGCGTGTTGAATTTTTATTGCATCACTGTAAACTTTTGTAATCAGTTCACTTTGATTTGTAATGTTGAATTTATCTTGGATTTTTTGAGTAAGAAGAGTTTCTTTTACTCTTCCGTCAAAATGCTTTGCAACTAAATTTAGTCCATGTCTGCCTAAAGTTAAACCGCTTCCTTCATCTCCGATCAATCTGCCGAAACCGCCTACTCTGTGAATTACTCCGTTTTTATCTTTTCCGAACATTATTGAACCGGTTCCTGCAATAAGAATACTTCCCGGATTTCCGGAAAATGCACCTTCTAAAGCAATTCTTGCGTCGCTTACAACTTTAAATGTTGGGAGTACTAAATTATTTTCATCAGCAAGTTTATAAACAGCATTTTCTAATTTTTCGGCATCAGCAGTTCTTCCGGCTCCGGTTGTTCCAAGAACAATGGAGTTTAATTCGGCTGCGGAAATATTTTGTTTTTCCAATACTGCTTTAATGAGGTTAACAATAGTTTCGGAAACAACATCAGTTCCTATTGTTAAAAAGTGAGAAGGTCCGGATTGCGTTTCGAATTTTATATTTAAACTTTCATCGGTAAGAACACATTTTGTTTTTGTCCCTCCTCCGTCAATTCCTATGTAGTAAGCCATTTATTACCATATCAGTTTATAAATTGTTAGCAAATTATGTAAAAATATTTCAACATCAAAAAAACTCTGTCGATAAATGAGTGTAGAATAAAATTATTTGAAATTAGGTAAAATAAATTTTATTTTGTTAATAAGACCAATAAGTATAATTAATTGGTTTGTTTCTTTCCTAAAATTCTGGTACTCCATTAATTATTTAAATAGGAGGTATAAATGCCAGCACAAATCATTAAAAAATTTTTAGACGAAAACAACATTAAGTATGTTTCAATTAAGCATTCA
>JAJRZB010000301.1 GCA_024275455.1 Bacteroidota bacterium
AACAAAGAAAATAATATTGGTAAATTTATTTACGACGAATCTTTAATTACAGATTTGAAAGAATCCATTAAACAAATCAAAGAATTAACTACAACAATAAATAAACAACTTAAAACCGGCGGACTTGAAGTTAAAGCTGATGTTGATCTTTTTTAAAAGAGTTCGTTAAATAAATACATTCTCTATGATTTTTGGTATTGGAATAGACATAATAGAAATTTCAAGAATAAAACGAAGTATTGAAAAATTTGATAAATTTTTCTTAAACAAAATTTATACTCAAACCGAATTAGATTATTGTTTTTCCAAGAAAAACAAATACCAGCATTTTGCTGCACGGTTTGCCGCTAAAGAAGCAATTGCAAAGGCTCTTGCAACCGGTTGGAGCAAAGGTTTCAGATGGAAAGATATTGAAATATTTAATGAAAAATCCGGTATGCCTAATGTGACTCTACACGGAAACCTTGAAAAATTTCTTGGGAATGATAAATCGCTTAAAATTACTATGAGCCACTCGGAGCATTATGTAACTTGCTTTGCAATAATATATACCTTAAAAAACAACAAATAATTTTACATTGTATAAAGAACTTGATATAAATAATTGGAACCGAAAAAATCATTTTTACTTTTTTAAGGATTATGATAACCCTTTTTATAATGTTTGTACTAACATAGAGATAACCGAACTTTTAAACGTTACCAAAGAAAATAAACGCTCTTTTGTTCTTTCCAGTTTATTCCTATCAATTAAATCTGCAAATACCGTTGAAGAATTTAGGTACAGAATTAAAGATGATAAAGTGATCATTTTTGATGTTATTCATCCGTTTTCAACAGTTCTTAACGATGAAAATAATTTTAGTTTTTGTCCGTTCAATTATTTTGATAAATTTGACCAGTTCGAGAAACATGGAAAAATATCCATTAAGCAGACTATTGCAAACAAAGATAAATTAGAAGGCGATCCGGAAAGATTAGATGTTATCCACTATACAACAATTCCATGGATTTCATTAACAAGCGTGAGTCATGCAAGAAAATTTAATACTTCAGACAGTATTCCAAAAATAGTTTTCGGGAAATATTTTAAGGAATTTGAAAAAATCATGCTCCCAATTTGTATTGAGGTTCATCACTCATTAGTAGACGGATATCATGTAGCAAAATATTTGAACGTTTTTAGAGAAAATATAATTAATTCTAACAGTATTTTAATTGAAACAAACACTTAAGTAATTTTGAAAAAATTTCTATATATCGTAAACCCTATATCCGGCAAGGGAAGAGGGAAGAAGGTAATTCCTCAAATCCATAAGTTCTGTAAAAATATAAATGTAGATTATACTTTAATTGAATCGGAATATAAAACTCATGCTATTGAACTTGCCAAAAATAATTCTGATAAATTTGATGTAATTATTGCAGTTGGAGGTGATGGTACGGTTAACGAAGTTGTGAATGGTATTTTAACAGGAAATAATCAAACAATCTTCGGCGTGCTCCCGGTCGGTTCAGGTAATGACTTTACAAAAAATATTAACCTTCCCAAAAGTATAAAAGATGTAATATCCGTTATTCACAATTTAGATTTACAAGAAATAATGGTCTCGGATGTTGGTTTTATTAGTCTTGAAGAAAGCGAAAACGGGTTAAAAAGGAACATTATTTTATAAACGGTTTAGGTATAGGTTTTGATGCATATGTAGCTTATTTGAATCAGCAAAATAAGACTTTAAGCGGACTAACTTCATATATTTTAGCAGTATTTAAGGCGCTTATTAATTATAAAATGTTAGATGTTAATGTGAAGAATAATTCCTTTAATATTACCGGAAAAAAACTGATGTTAACAGTTGGAAATGGAATTTCTTCCGGGGGCGGGTTTTATTTAACTCCTAAAGCATTAATTAATGATCAAATACTCAACCTAAGTTGTTTTGAAGCAATAACCAGAAGAAGATTATTAACAGCATTGCCAATGGTATTGTTAAATAAAATTGATAAAGTTCCTGAAGCAGCCATGTACAATTTTAGGGATTTATCAATTAGACTTTTAGAGCCGTATTATGTACATTGCGATGGAGAAATTATATCTCAAAAAATGATATCTGCAAATATTAAATTAGCGGATAAAACCTTAAAAGTAATCACAGCTAAAAATAATTAAAGTTATGTTTATCAAAAAACCTAAACATAGAACTTTTGAATACCAGCCAAGACATTATAAACCTGAACAAGACCCTGAAGAACGAAGAAAAAGAAAATTAGGTTTTAAGTCATCTAGAACAAAAGTATCCAGCAAAAAATCACCATTTGTTTTTATTGTTATGCTTATTATTATTGTTTATTTACTACTAAAGTACCAAGG
>JAJRZB010000302.1 GCA_024275455.1 Bacteroidota bacterium
ACTTGTAAAACCATTTTCTCCGCGGCTTCCAAATAAACCGGGTTCGGATCAACCTGATAAATCCTTCCTAAAACCCAACCTGCTTTTAGAACATGACCCATTATTGTTCTGGTATTATAATTATTTGAATTATCATTCCAAGTCCAGTCAGTTGCAAACTTTTCTACAAATCCTATTTGATAATTATCCATTGTTGAAGTAAGTCTATCCACAATATTATCAGCAACTGAAATCAACCTTTCTTTAAAAATATTATCATCTTCTGTTAATAAGTAAGCTCCGATTAAATGTGTGGTTGCAGCATCCACGGTTGCGTTAAAACTTTTACCTACTTTATTTGACCAGTTATAATTCCCATAATCGTAATATCCGAAGAGATTTTCATCATCATCCCAAAGCAAGGTTTCATTACTTAAGAAACCATCCATAAACTTACTATAGGTTAACGAATCATTAGTAGCTTCGAAATAAGCTAAAATTCCCAGTAAAGCATAATGTTGATTGAAAGCGGTTTTATTTTCTTGAGGGTTAATAGGATTTCCAAACCGATCGATTTTATTAAACCATCCGGAGTTTACTGTGTCCCACGCACTTTGGAACATAAACTCTAAAGCTTTTTGTGCATATTGCAAGTATAATTTGTTGCCCGTTAGCATGTATGCCCGAGTTAAACCATAAGCAGTTCTGGATTGAGAAATCATATCTTTATTAGTGCCCCAGGCTATAATTACATTTCCTTGTCTATCAACATTGGTGTAAAAACCATCTAGTGTTTCATCATAACTTTTTAACCAGAATGCTGCACTACTATCTACAAAACCAATGTTTAACTCCGGGTTAAATAGATACGGACTTTTCACAGAATACTGTGCAAATGTTGGTACACTTAAAATTAAAACAGAAAATAGAAATAGTATATGTTTTAGATTCATTTTCATCTTTTTTGATGAGATGTCTCACAAAAAACATGCTCGACATGATAATACCTTGCTTTGTCATATCAAAGAAGTGTTTTTTGACTGCATGTCCCGTGATTTATAACGGAGAGATATCTCTCAATTTTATAAAAAAATTTTCCAAATACTTATTTAAGTAAAATAAGTTTTTTTGTACTAATAAAATCACCGGCTTTCATTCTGTAAAAATAAATTCCGCTAGTAATATTTGAGGCATCAAAATAAATCTTATATTTTCCCTTTGGTTTATCCTCATTAACTAATGTTACAACTTCACGACCTAAAACGTCATAAACCTTAATTGTAACCACACTTGATTTAGGGACTTGATAATTTATAGTTGTAACAGGATTAAACGGATTAGGATAATTCTGACTTAAAGAAAACTCATTTATAATAATATTTTCCTTATTGTCAGATTCTACGCTAACAGGTTCTTCCCCCAAATAGTATACATTTGCCTGATATGCTTCCAGATCAAAAGATACGGAACCACTTGCTTGTTGAACATCAATTACACTTCCATCAATTAAATTTGTCAAGAATTTCGTGCCTTCAGGAAGATCACTAATATTAATTGAAACATTTTTAGATGTATTTCTAAAATTTGCCAATGTTAAAATATCTGCGTTTTCAGATGCAGAAATGTAGCCATAAACATCAGCCGGAAGGGATGTTGTTATTCTTTGTAATTGCGGATTTGTAATATATTTTTTTCTTAAACTTACTAATGATTTAAAATATGGTCTAATTGAATCCGGATCGCTCCAATCAATTAATCCTCTGTTGGTTACTTCTCCAACCTCTCCACCTGAATAAATTAGAGGCACACCATTTGCCGTAAATAAAATAGTATGCATTAGTTTAGATCTTTGCGTATCGTGTGAAGAAGCAACTCTCACCTCATCATGATTTTCTACAAATCTAAATGGTCTTGCATAGGAAGGATAGTTCTTTCTCAGTTCCGCATCCAAAACATCAATAGCTATTGTGCCGTTTGTAACCCCAATTATTTTATTTCTTAAATCCCAATCGTTAGCTGAATCAAATCTATTTTGATAATAAACCGGTTCTGAAGATGAAGCTTCGGCTTCTAAAAATAACTCCGGTTTAATATTTTTTAATGCCAAACGCCATTCCTGCCAAAAATCGGAATTCCTTTGCTCAACTCCCCAAGCTACATCACATCTGTAGCCGTCAATATCATATTCCTCAACCCAATACTTTGCAGCTTTAATAAAATAATTTCTTACATCTACATTATTATGGTTCAGATTTGGTAAACTTGCCCAATCAAAGAAAAATTCATAGTTGGAATTTCCCGGTTCACCATCCCAAATATAAAAATCAGCCCAAGGTGAGTTTCCCTTATACTCCAAAACATTCTGCATAAACGGATGCTGAATTGAAGTATGATTCACAACAAAATCTAAGACCACCTTTATCGCTGCATTGTGCAAAGCATCCACTAAGCTCCTAAAACTTGCCGCATCCCCGTAATCCTCTTCAAAACCGAAATAATTTGTTATCTCATAACCGTGAACTGTTGGACCAGTATAAATAGGCATAAACCAAATTGCATTTATACCTAAATCAAGCATATCGGGAATTTTATTTTTTATTCCTTCAAAATTTCCCGAGGAACTATAAGACCTTGGATAAATTTCGTAAAATATTGCATCGTCAATCCATGATGCATGATCATTTAATTCTGCAAAATAAACTGAATCTCCTTTTGCAAAAATTAATTTTCTGGCTTTTACAGATCTACCCTGAGAATCTCTTGCCCAAACATTTATATAATATTCTCCATCGTTTGAAGGTATTGTGAATTGTACATCTTTAGTAACAAACGCACCAAATAAATTTGCCGGATTAATTTCGTCATCATCCCTCCAATA
>JAJRZB010000303.1 GCA_024275455.1 Bacteroidota bacterium
AAATGGAAAATACAGAAAAAAAATCACGTAATTTTATACAAGAAATAATTGACGAACATAATAAAATCAACAGGTTTGATAAAAAAGTTCATACACGCTTTCCGCCTGAACCGAATGGCTATTTACATATCGGTCATGCTCAATCAATTTGCATAAATTTTGGAATTGCTGAAGAATATGGCGGGAAAACAAATCTAAGATTCGATGATACAAACCCTACTAAAGAAGATATTGAATATGTTGAATCAATAAAAGAAGATGTGAAATGGTTAGGTTTTCATTGGGATGGGGATGTAAGGTTTGCTTCTGATTATTTTGACCGGCTCTATGATTTTGCAGTTCAGCTTATTAAAAAAGGTGTTGCATATGTCGACTCTTCGACTCTTGAGGAAATTAAAGAGGAAAGAGGAACGCCAACCGAAGCAGGTAAAGAAAGCAAATATAGAAACAGACCAATTGAAGAAAGTTTAGATTTATTTGAGCGAATGAAAAACGGTGAATTCAAAGACGGGGAACATGTTTTAAGAGCAAAAATTGATATGAGTTCCCCCAACATGAATATGCGTGATCCCATAATGTACAGAATCCGTCATGCTCATCATCATAGAACGGGTGATAAATGGTGCATTTACCCAATGTACGATTGGGCACATGGTCAATCCGATTCAATTGAGGGAATTACACATTCAATTTGTACGCTTGAGTTTGAAAATCACAGACCATTATATGATTGGTTTATAGATCAACTTGGCATTCATCATCCGCAGCAAATAGAGTTTGCACGACTTAACCTTAATTATACTATTATGAGTAAACGTAAACTTTTAAGATTAGTTGAAGAAGGATATGTAAACGGGTGGGATGATCCGAGAATGCCGACAATTTCCGGTTTAAGAAGAAGAGGATATACTCCTAAAGCTATTAGAAATTTCGCAGATAGAGTTGGTGTTGCTAAAAGAGATGCAGTAAGTGACGTCTCTTTGCTCGAGTTTAGTATAAGAGAAGACTTAAACCAACGTGCAAGAAGAGCAATGGCTGTTTTAAACCCATTAAAAGTGGTTATTACAAATTACTATGAAAACAAAGTTGAAGAGTTGGAAGCTGTTAACAATCCCCAAGATGAAACAATGGGAAAAAGATTAGTACCGTTTTCTCGTGAAATTTATGTAGAGCAGCATGACTTTCAAGAAGTTCCTCATAGAAGATTTTACAGACTTACAAAGGGAAGTGAAGTAAGATTAAGATATGCATATATAATCAAATGTGAAGAAGTAATTAAAGATGAAAATGGTAATGTTATAGAATTACACTGCACTTATGACCCTGAAACAAAAAGTGGCGGCAGTAGTACTAAAAAAGTTAAAGGCACAATTCATTGGGTTTCTGCAAAACATGCAGTAAATGCAGAAGTAAGATTATATGACCGTTTGTTTAATGCTGAATTTCCGGAAGCAGATAAAGAAAAAGATTTTACGGAATTTATAAATCATGATTCTTTAACAGTTTTAAAGAATTGTAAAATAGAACCAAGTTTGGTTTCCGCTAAAGCCGGAGAGAATTATCAGTTTGAAAGAAACGGTTATTTTTGCATCGATTCAAAAGATTCAACTGAAGAACATTTAGTTTTTAACAGAACAGTTACATTAAGAGATTCTTGGGCAAAAATATCCGGTAAAAAATAATATAGAACTAAACCGCAATATGTTTATAGTAATTTTGTAACTTTTAGTATTATAATAAGTTATGATAATGAGTAAAATTAAAATATTTATTAAATCGAATGGAATGCTCCAACAGTAAATCCTTCAATTTCCGGTTTTACTACCATAACCTCTTCAAATTTTTCAACTTGTTCCTGAAAATATCCGCTCTTCTGATTATCAAGAGCATACTTAATATCTTCCCAAATTGTAATGGCAACAAATTTACCGGCATTTCTGTTTATTAAGAAAAAAGCATTTTTAAACCCCGGTTGTTTTTTTGCAGCCGGAATTATACTTTCTTCATAAATTTTAGTTGCTTCTTCCATAGCTTTAACTTTTAGGTGAAATGTTGTAACTCTGGCATACATAAGAATA
>JAJRZB010000304.1 GCA_024275455.1 Bacteroidota bacterium
AGGTATAGTACCAAAGTTATTACCAGAAGAACTATTGGAACCATTCTTTTCATATCTGCCGGGCCCAATAAAGCCATTGTTCCTTCAACAATAGGACGACCGGCAACATATAATTTGTTGTTATCGGTTTCAAATTCTTTAGCCGTAGATAAAATTTCCTGATAAAACTCTTGTGTAAATACATTATCATTAATTCCGGCAATTACTACAGTTACAGTTTCATCTGTAGAAACAAGTCTGCCGAATACCATTTCATTCGATTCAACTTTCTTTTTTAAATCTTCTAGCTTTTCTTTTGTTTTAGGAACTTTTTTGAAAAATGCCTTCACATCCATGCCGTCTTCAGTTCCCACAATATTATCAGCAGTATAGAGCGAAGTAACATCGGCTTTTTCTATTTCCTTAAATTTTTGAAGTTTTTTAGTTAGTTTTTTTACAATATCCAAAGTCTCGTAATTATATACACCCTCTTTGTTTTCGATGGCAATTATAATCCCGTCTTGTATATTAAACCATTTTTCTGCCTTATCACTATAAACAAATGCAGGATGATCTTCCGGCATATATTTATCGAGATTAGTCTCCATTCTTGTATTTTCCTTCATTGGGAAAACGAAAAGAACAGTAATTATAAGAATTACTCCTAAAACCAAATATGGTACTTTAAGTAATTTGTTTAACAGATTTTCCATTTCAATTCCTTTTTGTTAAATATTATTGCTTACTATTATTTTTATTGAATTAAATAAATTGTTTCCTTCAACTTTTAAATTAAATCTATAAGAAGACAACTCCCATTTTTTTACAAGGAGTCTTAACGCTCCTAAAATCATAATCGCAATATGTTTACTATCAATATCGCTTCTAATTTCATTTTTTTCCTGTCCGTTCTTAATTATAGAACAAAATAGATCTTCATTTTTATTTATTAAACGAGCTATTTTTTCGGATAATTTTTTATCATTTTTAAATATCTCATCAGAAAATATTACTGAAACAAATTCGGGATTTTCAGAAAACCTTTCAAAATATTTATTAAAAATAAAATGTATTTTTTCAATAGCTGTCTTATCGTTTAATAAAATTATTTCCTTATTATTTGACATAAGATTTTTAAAACTATCCAAAATTGCTAACAGAATTGCCGTCTTGTTTTCAAAATGTCTGTATAAAGCCGGTTCTGTAACATTAATAGATTTAGCTAAATTTTTTATTGTTAACCCCTGAATGCCTTTTTCTGCAATTAAGGTTATTGATTTTTTTATTATTTCGTTTTGTCTGTCTGTCATTTTTAATAAGTTAGTTAACATTCACTAACACAATTTATTAAAAAAAAGCTTTCTGTCAAGCCTTTAATTTTAAATGATAAAAAGGGAAGTATTATTAAACTTAATACTTCCCATATTATTTTACCAAGAACCTGTTTCCTTTGGGGAATTAATAATTTCATCAAATAATTCTTGAGTTATGAACTGTGCTTCATAAGTACCGCCATTATCTAAAACTTTGGGGTAAAAAGCTCTTAAATGATTTCTTGAACCCTTTGTTAAATTTTCATATACATAAA
>JAJRZB010000305.1 GCA_024275455.1 Bacteroidota bacterium
AATGAAGAAGTAGTAGTTAAAGATATAGCAGAAATAATTTTAGAAAACTCAATTTAATTAATTAACAACATAAAAAAGGAGAAAAACATGAGTGATAGGTATACACAACTAGTTGAATTTGTAAAAAATATGGAAACAGATGTAGAAAAGTTTTATGTAAAAGGTCAATCTGCTGCAGGTACAAGAGTACGTAAAGCGTTAAGTGAATTGAGAAAAATGTCACAAGATATGAGAAATGAAATTCAAGCAATTAAACTGGAAAGAAAAGGTTAATAACTTTAGTTAAGTAAAAGTATTATTAAAAATTTAATAATATTTTGTTAATTCCAGTAGTTTAATAATTTAAGATGTGACAAAACATTTTTGAGGCTGTTTATATTTTTTAAGCAGCCTCATATTTTTAAATATGAATAAAATTTATTTTACACTTTTTTTAATAATTGCAGTTTTTCTATACTGGATTTTTAATCCTACATACCCGAAAAAGGTAGAGAAAATTGAAGCAGAAGTTAAGATTGATTCAACAGTAACAGTCTCATTTTCGGCAGTGGGGGATATTATGTGTCATTCAACCCAGTATAATTATGCTTGGGTTCAAAATGATTCGTTCGATTTTAAACCGGTTTTTAGGTATATAAAGGATTATCTAAAAGAAAAAGACATTTTAATTGGCAATTTGGAAACAGTATTAGCCGGAAAAACAAAAAAATATTCCGGATATCCGTTTTTTAATTCTCCAAACCAATTAGCCGAAGCATTAAAGTATGTCGGTTTTGATTTTTTAATTACGGCAAATAACCATGCCAATGATCAAGGTTTTGATGGAGTAGCCAGAACTTTAAAGGAATTAAAAAAAATAAATATTGTAGGTCTTGGTACAAAAGATATAACAGATTCCACAAAAAATTATGATCTTTTTGTTAGAAAAGGTTTAAGATTTGGTGTTCTGGCATACACTTATGGAACAAATTATAACGAATTAGCAACTTCGCCAAAAGAATATATAAATTATATCGATACTGTAAAAATTAAGCATGACATTAAAAATTTGAGAAATAAAAATGCAGATATAGTAATAATATATTTCCATTTTGGGAAGCAGTATCAAAAGCAAATTACAAAATATCAAAGAAAAATTGTGCGGAGCACAATAAATTCCGGAGCAGATATCATTTTAGCAAGTCATCCTCATATTATACAGCAGTTTGAAAGATTTGAAACAAAGGGAGCAAGGTTAGATACTGGGTTTGTAACTTATTCACTCGGTAATTTTGTGTCCAACCAAAGATGGCGTTATTCCGATGGGGGATTAATTTTTAATTTTAATGTTACAAAAAATATTTTTACTGACTCAATTTACATTTCTGATATAAGTTATCTGCCGATTTGGGTATTTAAAGGCAACACGGAAAATGGGAGAGAATATTTAATTTTGCCTTCGGAAAATAGTGATATGGATAGCCTTTATAACTTTTTAACTCCTGCCGATATTGATAGTATGAAAAGATCGTATTATGATACAATAGAATTATTTACATCTAAAACCGATTTCCCAAGAATTGAAAAACCTAAACTTAAGTAAATAATGAAATCAAAAGCATCCTTAACTGTTATTTTTATTACTGTTTTTATAGATTTACTCGGGTTCGGATTATTAATTCCGATACTTACGACATTTGCAAGTAAGGAGCTTTTTATTTCCGACTTTGAAATTGGAATAATTGTAGCCGCTTTCTCTTTTATGCAATTTGTTTTCAATCCGATTATTGGTAAATATTCCGATAGAATTGGTAGAATACCAATAATTTTAACAACACTTTTAATCACCTCGTTTTCCTATATCATTTTTAGTTTTGCAGATTCGTTTTTGATTTTACTAATCTCAAGAATGTTAGCCGGTTTTGGCGGAAGCAACATTGCTGTAGCACAAGCCTATATTGCCGATGTAACTACAGCAAAAGAAAGAACTAAAGGTATGGGAATGATCGGAGCAGCTTTTGGGCTGGGTTTTGTTTTCGGACCAATGCTCGGAGGTATCCTTTCGGGATACGGATATGAAGTTGTCGGTTATTTTGCTGCCGGGTTTTCATTTTTGGCATTCATTTTCGCTTCTTTTTTCTTAAAGGAATCACTAGCCCATAAACAACCAAAAATTGAAAAAGCAAAAGTAAGTCTTTTCTCATTAGATTCTTTCCGCGAGTTACTAAAAGAAAAAAGATTATCGTTTTTTGTGTTGATTTATTTTATAATAGTTTTCTCAATGGCAAATATTTACGGCACTTTTGCTTTATTAGGCTACAAAGTTTA
>JAJRZB010000306.1 GCA_024275455.1 Bacteroidota bacterium
GGTCAATACTTACCGGTTGATGATCCGGAATTGTGGGAAGCTCAAAAAGGTTTCTTGTCAGAATTAAATGAGTTAGCTCCATTGTTCTTGGAACGCGGTTTTGGGAAGGAAGTTCCTTTGCTTCGTGAAAATGAATCAGTGCAAGCAATAGTGAAAAAGAGTCCGATTGGAACATATTTAATGGTGGCTAATATATCCAAGACAGAATCTTATCAACCGGAATTAAAACTTGGTAAAAAATACGATGGCAATGTTGAAGTTTATAATGAAAATAGGACAGTGGTTGTTAAGAATGGAATTTTGATAGATGAATTCAAACCACTTGATGTTCATATTTACAAATTGAAATAATATAACAACACAAAGAAAGTAATTGTATGAAAATTAAATCGATGGAGAAATAAATGAAAAAACTACTTTTAATATTTGGCATTTTATTGTCAATAACATTATCTGCCCAAACCTATACTGATAAACCGTATCTTCAAGATTATGCAGACAAATATGAATGTCAGAGTAATATCCAATTAATGCAAGTGCGAAGTGATCGTAACGGAGTGATAAATGTGCTTTCTGAAAAAGGTCTGCTCCAACCATGGGACCAGAAACTGGTTAAAGAATTGCTCTACAGACCACTTACAGATATGAATATCATTGTATTTGATAGATATGAAAATCAATTTGTTTATCTAACGGATAAAGCGGTTCTAAGTAATGCTTGGGCTGGAAAATTTTATATTGAGCATGGAATAGAGAATCCAAAACAATTTGTAGTTGCGCACAATTTCACAACTCTGATAGCTTCAAAAGATGGATTGGCTTTATTTCAGAAAGGTGAAAAAGTTTGGGATGAATCTATTGATAGTTTTAATCCAATAAAATTAATTTTTGATTTAAGCGGAAAACGATTCTTGATCCTTACTAGTAATGCACTTTATCAACTGCAATGTCCCGAGAAAAAAATATCAAAAGTTTATGAGGGAAGTAATTTAACTTCGATGGCTATAACAGATGATAAAATTATTCTCGGTACTAGTGATGGCATTTTAACATTGGATGGTAAGAGTTTTGAAGCAGATAAAATCAACCAAAAACTTCCATGGACAGAAATTACAGTAGTTGAAAACGTTGATGGTGCTCTCTGGTTTGGCTCCACAAAAGGAGCTTTCAAGTTACGTGACGATGGAAAATACGATTACTATGCTTCCAAGCGCTGGCTTGTTGATGATGAAGTAGTTGACATTGCTAAAGGACCTGATAACAGTGTCTTGATACTTACTAATAAAGGATTGAGTAAAATCAATTTTGTTGAAATGACTTTAGCAGACAAAGCAGAGTATTTTCAGAAAATCCAAAGGTTGAGACATATCAGATATGGATTTACTTCTTATCTTGCTTTGGAAAAACCGGGTGATCTTTCAACAGGGGTTTATAAAGATACGGATAATGACGGGCTTTGGACATCTATGTATCTTGCCGGCGAGTTGTTCCGATATGCAGTAACTAAATCGGAAGATGCAAAGCAAAATGCTTTTGAAGCTTTTGAAGCGATGGAGCGACTTACAGAGATAAGCGGTATCCCAGGATTCCCAGCAAGGACATACGAACGTGACGGATATCAAACCAGTGATACCGATCCGAATATGCCGGAAGATAAAAAGATTTGGAGATTGACCGAAGATAAACGCTGGAGATGGAAATCAACTACAAGCAGCGATGAATCTTGTGGACACTTTTTTGTTTATGCTCTCTTTGCCGAGATAATTCCAGACAAAGAATGGCGCGAAAGAGCGATCCATCAAATCAAGATAGAGATGGAGCATATTATTGAACATGATTGGTACTTGGTAACTTGGAATGGTAAGCCAACACAGTGGGGAAGATGGAATCCCGATTATGTTAATCAATTCCCAATCAATGTCGGTGACCGAAGATTGAACTCTACTTTAATATTGGCATTTCTACAAACGGCATATCATTTTACCGGTGATGAATTATATAAAGAGAAAGCATACGAGTTAATAAATGAATATGGATATGATGATAATGTAAACCGACCGGCATCAGTTATTGGTTACGTTGAGGGACAGCCGTTAAGTGATGGTTGGAATCATTCTGATGATGAGATGTACTTCTTAACAATTCCGGCATTTGTTAATTACTCGTTTACCGAAGAGCAGAAGCAGAAACATCTTGAAGCTGCAAAAAGTCATTGGGAAATTGAACGTTCTGAAAAAAATCCTTTATGGAATTATCTTTTTGCTCTCAGTGGTGGGAAAGATATAGATATCGAGGAATCGGCATGGTGGTTAAGAGAATTCCCTATGGATCTAGTTGCATGGAATGTTAGCAATAAGCATAGAAAAGATCTCACGAAAGTAAAACCAAATTTTAGAAATCAAGAATATACAGAAGTTCTTCCGCGAGATGAACGTCCTATGCATCTACATAACAATGCTTACAGAAATAACGGCGGCGAAGGTGGTAGAAGAGAATATCCACCATATTTATACTTATTACCATACTGGGCTGGAAGATATGTTGATGCAATAAGTGCTCCGACAAAGTAAGAGTTTTAGATGATACAAATGATAAGTAAAATAATTGCTTTAATAGTTTTAATGCTTATAATATTTGGATGTCAAAAAGTTGAAGATGAAAATGCGAATAAGTATGACGTTCAATGGGAAGTGGAAATTTATCCTGCGGAACATGAAATAATTACGGACACTACAAGCGGAGCGAAACTGATCTTTGTTACTACCAACAGCAGAAAGGACATTAATCTATATTTTGATTGGAACTGTTGGTTCAAAGATATGTCGATGATGACTTTTATATCCATGCGGACAGGAAGAGGTGAACTGTTTGGTTATGTTCCCAAAACTGGTGAATTGATTCGTCTCAATCCAAGAGAAGATGTAAATGTTTCAACTTCAGCTTTTGTAGATTTTGAAACTCACGACATATATGTAAACAGAAACAACGCAATTTATCAGTGGAATGTGGGAATAAGTTTTTCGGCTGATTCTTCTAAAGTCGAAAAAGTAGTAATGAAAGAACGTAAAATTATAGATGCGCCAAAAGGAAGTAAATTCTTTTCTGCTTTGTCGCAAAGTGCCGACAGGAAGTATCTTTCTGCAACGATCCGTCCCGAAAACAAAGACGAACAATCAATAGTAGCTATAGATATCAAAACTGGAAAGATCACAAATTTACTTACGTGGGATAATACGCATTCATTTTCACATGTACAGTTCAGTAAGTACAATCCCTATCTTTTACGTTTTTCTCATTCACCTCATCGAATGTGGATAGTTGATACTCGCAATCCTGGAGAGGCAAAGAAAATACATCTGCAGGAAGAAGGCGAACTTGTTACACATGAAGATTGGTGGATAAATGACCAATTAACATTTTGCGGTGGTTATCGTGTAGAGGAATCAGATCTCAAAGTTGTTGATATTCACACACAAGAGACTCGTATTTTAGGAGCAGGAGCTTGGTGGGAGGGAGGTACTCCTTATGAGCTTTCACAATATAATTGGTGGCATGCCTCAGGTTCCCGCGATGGCAAATGGGTAGCTGCAGATAATTGGCACGGGCATATTGGCATTGCAGATGCACGCACAAGTCATATTAAATTACTAACAAAAAATCATCGCATATATGGAGCTGGTGAGCATCCGCATGTTGGCTGGGCACCAGATAGTAAAAGTGTTGAGTTTACTTCACATAAGCGAGGTAACCCGGATGTCTGTATTGCGTATCTTCCTTTAGACAAGTGGAAAAATCCATTTATAGAAAGCTATTCGAATGAAAAGTGATAATTTTATTATTTAACTGGAATTCAAAGATGACAACAAAAATGAAAATAATTACGTCGGTGCTACTTTTTCTTAGTTCTGCAATTTTTATGAGCTGCAACAATTCAAAATCGAATGATGATATAGAGGTAATCAAAATGGTAGAGAAACAGATTTCGTTTTCTCCAAAGACTCATGCTTTAGATAATAATGATAATTTATCGCCCGATGACAAATTCCTCTGTTATGATACTCGAGGTACTGTATTCAATGAAGATCTTGCAAACAGCAAATCAATTGAAAAAGTTGAAATAGCAACTGGCAAAGAGACAATACTTTGGAATCCCCCTTTTATTACTGGAGAAAAAGCTGCTCCTGGTGTTGCCGCTGCATCATTTCATCCTAAAGAGAATAAAGTGATATTCATTCACGGACCGTTTTTAGAAGAAGTAAAAGAACGTGGATATTATAGTAAGAAGAACAGAACTGCAATGGTTGTTGACGGTAACGGTGGTGGAATTGTTGAGCGACCCGATATGCGTGACGTGAAAAACAATCCTACTACCCCAGGTGCTCATCGCGGTGGGTCACACCGACATGAATATACTCGTAGTGGTAATCGTATAGGATTTACTTACGATGATTTTCTTGTGCAAAAGTTTGATAGGACCATTGCTTTTATGCAACCGTGTGATAAAGCGCCAAAAGGTTATACCCATTATTTCAGTTTGATTGTTCGTCCGGTGGAAAAAGGAAAGTCAAAGCCTGGTGAAATTGAGAAAGCAGCAGATGATTCTTGGGTTGATTCCCTTGGAACAATGCGTGCTTTTATTGGAAAAGTAAGAGCGGAGAACGGAGTTGATTATTACTCCGATTTATTTGTGGCTGATATCCCATTAGATATCGACATTACTACAGCAAAAGCTGGTACCAAAATGGAATATCCAACCCCAGCAAAAGGGATAACAATTAGAAGATTGACGCACGGTTTGAACGCTGGTGGAACAGTGCGCGGTTCGTTTGATGAGAAAAGTATCGTATTTACAGCATAAGATGAAAATGGGATCAGTCAAGTTTATGTGATTAAAGCTGATGGTTCACAGAAAGAACCTAGGCAAATATCAAACTTTGCTGAGAGTGCTTCAGCTGTGCGTTGGCATCCTTCAGATAAATGGATCTTCTGCACTACCGGTGGTAATATTGCTGCGATAAATGTGGGAAGTGGCAAAACCATTATGCTTACAAATGATAATAAAA
>JAJRZB010000023.1 GCA_024275455.1 Bacteroidota bacterium
CAAACTTAAACTTAGTAGAAACCCCGCACGAAAAAGGTGGTCAAGTTGATTTGCGGGTTATATGCGATATTATTTTTATGTTGAATTTCTTAGTTCGCTGTCTATTCTTTCTTTTAAGATTATTTTTATTAGAGATTGATATGGAACATCTCGTTTATGTGCAATTACTTTGATATCGTTGAGTAAGAATTCCGGAAGTCTTA
The DNA here is from genome assembly GCA_024275455.1 of Bacteroidota bacterium. Classification (GTDB taxonomy): domain Bacteria; phylum Bacteroidota; class Ignavibacteria; order Ignavibacteriales; family Melioribacteraceae. The sequence goes on from JAJRZB010000023.1 coordinate 204, forward strand.
ACGAAATTGTTTTTGTAGATGGTCTTAATTTTGGAAAGGAAACTAACTTAGATTTATTCCAGTCAATAAATTCTGAGGAATCATTATTTGTCCAGAATTCTCTTTCTTCTTGTTCGTTCTTAAATTTCGGTATGTTTTTTAATTTCTTCATTATATATTTTTCTTTCCTTTTTGGTCATATCTCTAGCTGAAATAACTCGAATTAATTTATTTCTAATGGTAAAAACAATAAATAATTTTCTATCCAACTCAGTTCGTCCTAAAACTAACCATCGCTTTTCTTTTTGTGAATGCTTAACATCATCTGCAACAATTAAAGGTTCATTGAAGAAAACTTGTTCACACTCACTATTAAGAACATTGTGCTTTAACCAATTTTTCTCAATGTTTCCTTTATCCCATTGAAACCCTTCAATATCTTCGAGCTTATTTTTCATACAAATGTATATTACAAAAACATACTAATAAATGCAACAATAAATTTTTTTTAGCATATAACGGCGTTGCTTTTCACCCGTCCGCCCCAAACTACAATGTTGAAATGAAAAACAAACACCAAAAATTATTTAAAACTTTATTTAACTTTACAAACTTTAACTACAATTTCACTTTGTTAACCAAACTTAAAAATATTACAAAAGCCGCATCGTTTCGGCGGTCGGGTGGAAAAGTTGGTTATACAGTTTTTTAATTCATAAACCTTGATTCTAAATTTAATACCTTATTGAAATCTTTTACAACAAGAATACTATCAATTATTACATATTCTAAAATTGGGGCAGAATTATTTTTTACAGAACTTAAATTTGTGGATTTAAAAAGATTATAATATTTATTATGATAATAATATCGAATAATAAGTGTATCTGTTAAATTCTCAATTTCTTTTACTGCTTTTGGATTTTCTGAATAACACTGATAATGACCATACAAATTTAGCTTAATTAAACTATCTTTTTTGTTCTCAATTATTCTGAACGGAATTGTTTCTTTCTGATTATACTCAACTTCTTTTTGCTCAAAAATAATATTTACTGTGTCGGAATGGTTAACAACATTCACATAATCTGTAAATTTTCCTCTGTAAATTCGGTTGTTATCAGTTGATATAGGATCAGAACAATTTAGTAAGAAAAGACAAGAGAATATGCTAAGGAATAATAAAATAATCTTATCTGGTATTTTCATAATTTTTTCCAAACTGTATAACGGCGTGGCTTTTCACCCGTCCGCCCCGAACTACAATACCGAACTGAAAAGCTAATGCCAAAAATTATTAAAATTTATCTTACTACACTACTGTTAAATTACAATTTAACACGAACAGCGTAAACCCCAAAATACCGAAAAAACCGCACCGTTTCGGCGGTCGGGTGGAAAAGCTGGTTAGCTTGCGCCATAATAATAACTATTTACTAAAATCATATTCAACTAATATTTTTCTAAACTGTTTATTTAAATTGAGTGAGATATTATTTACACTGGTATGAACAATAATTTTCGTAAAACGTGAAAAGAACATTTTGAAATATCTCTCTTTTACTCTTAATTCTGGGTAAATATGTTTTTCGAACGTATCTATAGGGATTAAATATTTAGCTTCGTCACCATCCTCAAGTTTAACTGTTCCAGAAGTAGAATATTCATTTTGGGGTGGGACTTGCCAAAGATAAGTTTTTTTGAAAATTCCCTTTCGCCAAGAAATTCCAGTAAATTTAAAAGAACGATAATTTCGATTTGTGATTGTAATTGATAAATATTTTTCTTGACTTGATGAAAAATTATCAAACAATACAGAAATGTTAACATTGACTGAACATTTTATTTTTCTATCGCGTCTTGCTAGATATAATGCAACAATTACAGCAGCTAGTGTTCCTATTGAACCTAACCATAAGGGTATTATTTCCCAAATATTAATAGCTTTTTCCATTACTCTTTTATCAATCCATCTAATATTGAATCAATGATTTTAGTATAAAAATTAATATAGCGTTCTTTATCAATTGCATCTGAAGCAATGTTTGGATTTTCTTTCATTCTTTTCAATTCTTTGATAAGAGTATCTTTTGATTCTAAAAATGTCCTGCCGTGCAAATAATTGTAGACATAAAATGTGGCTAAATGCTCATCATATAATAGTTCATAAGTAGGTTGAGAAGTTAATTTCGGTCTTATTTCATTCAAATAATTTTCAGACATTTGAGCAGCAATTAAAAAACTATGACTTATTGATTCTAAATTCCAATCTTTCTCCATAAATACTCCTTATAGCAGGCTAACG
>JAJRZB010000307.1 GCA_024275455.1 Bacteroidota bacterium
ACCAAGATTGCAGAGTATTTTAAAGTGAATTTGTGAGGAAAGACTGAAAATTAATTGGAACATGACCATTACATTGATGCAAGAATTATATATTACCGAGAGACCTCATAATTAAAACCTTTGATGATTAAAAAACTATTTTTAAACGATAGATTTATTTTGATTTTGATTCTGCTTAACGCAGCGATTATATTCATTAGTGGCTTTGAAACATCAAAAAACACCAGTTTTTTTCTCTCCATTGCAGACAACCTGATTACAGGACTTTTCATCGTTGAATTAGTTGTAAAATTTAAAGAATTTGGGATTAAAAAATATTTCGTTTCAAATTGGAATAAATTTGATTTTCTTTTAATCGCATTATCCATTCCCTCATTGGTTGCGTTTATTGCAAATGTAGAAGTGGCAAGTTTTAGTTACTTCCTTGTTTTTAGAGTGATGAGGGTTTTCAAATCGTTTAGGTTCTTAAAGTTTATCCCTGGGATAGAGCATTTGATAAAAGGTATAAGTCGGGCTTTAAAAGCCTCTCTAATCGTGTTGATAGGGTTTGTAATTTACATCTTTATTATTGGGATTTTTTCATTCTATCTTTTCAGGGAATTATCACCTGAACACTTTGAGAATCCACTAAAATCACTGTATTCAATTTTTAAAATATTTACAGTTGATGGTTGGTTTGAAATACCTGATCAGTTAACTAAAAACCTTTCATCCTCAGCATCTTTCTTCACCTATTTATATTTTATCTTTGTTGTTCTTACAGGCGGTATTTTAGGCCTTTCACTTGTTAATTCAATCTTTGTGGATGCAATGGTAAGTGATAACAATGACGAACTTGAAGATAAAATAGATGAATTGAGTAAAAAGATTGACAAATTACTTACTAATAGCGATGACCAATGAAATTAGAAAAAATTTTAGACACTGTCAATTCTCTTGAAAAAAATGCTTTCCTAAAAATAATAGACAGCATTATCTCTAATGAGCCTAAAAACATAAAAAAAATAGAGAAGATATTATCTGACAACAACAAAAATCTTAAAAGTGTTGATAATATAAATATTGCCAAGGTATTTGAGCTTATAAAAGAAGAGTTTTCAGAATTAGTAAAAGCTGAATTTGTAAATACAACTTCCCAATTGGATATTTTAATTGATATTATTATCAGGGATGGTAATAGTTTAATGAAACGAGACTGGTTTGCCAGACTTTATGAAAACGAGCTAAAAAGTATCAAAAAGAAAACTGTTGCATTAGGACGTCAGTTAGAAGATGACAAATCTAATATTGATGAAATAAGGAGAAGAGATTATAATATTTACAAATCCTGTGTTTTCACTGCCTATTTTAATGATAATGTCAGCAATAGAGAAACCAAAATTACAAATGATGAGCTATCTATTTTGCTAACATTAGCTAATGAACTTGAGCTTTCTCAAGAAGAAGTAAAGCTAATCAATTATATTATTATTCCACCCAAAAAACTTGAGATAGACAATGTTATAAACGATTTAAAAAACATCGGTGTAATTTTTTACTCAAAGAAGAATAACCAGGTCTATGTTGCGGACGAAGTAATATGGGTATTGAGAAAAATAAGAGAAAAAGAATTAGCCGATAAATTTTTCAGAAGGTTTTTAAAATTACTGAAGGAACCTCAAATTAATCTAATTTGCAGAAAACATAATATTGACAGATCATTATCAATTAACGAAAAGATTAAGCTGATAATTAAAGAAGGCATTTCTTTTAGAAATTTATTAAAAAGTGAATTGCATAAAGACGGGGCCAAATTATCTGATAAAAAGAAGTTCGTTAATGAAATCTGGGAAAAAGGCATGAAAATGCCTCATACTTTAAAAGGAACAACTTTAGATGATAAAATTGCAAATCTCATTTTACATTTTGAAAGTATTGAGAAGGATGAAAAAGTTGGAATCTCAATTGATGGATATGAAAAGTTACTCATCGATTTAAGCGAGGCCATCCCCAAATTAAATAAAACAATACAGCAAGAATTTGAGATGCAAAATGAGTATGTTTTGAAAAGTCAGTATTTACTTGACTTTAATATTAAACCAAGAGATATCCTTGACCTGATTGAACTTGAAGATTTGGGGGCTTTTTGTGACAAAGTCGGAATTAAAAAACGCGGAAATATCTTTCTCAATATTCTAGATGCATACAAAGACTCTGAAAATCTCTATATTGAAAACTTTGAAAACATTGGTTTTAGAAATTTAAGTGTACTTAAAGAGAATGGGATATTTATTAGAGAAAGTGAATTAGGTCTGAAATTTGAGGACATTACAAAGTCAATATTTGGAAAACTTGGTTTCAATGTAGATGAGAAACTTAAAAAACAATTGAATACGAAAAAAGACAAAATAGACATTGTATTAAAAATAGACGATAACAGTTTAATAATTGTTGAATGCAAAACAATAAAAGAAAGTGGTTACAATAAATTTAGTTCTGTTTCCCGGCAATTAAAATCTTACGTAAAATTAGCGAAGGAGAATGGATTTAATGTTTTAAAATCTTTATTGGTTGCACCCGATTTTAGTGATGACTTTGTTAATGATTGTGGTCTTGAATTTGAAATAAATTTATCATTGATTACGGCTTCTTCATTAATGAAAATACAAGAAGGGTTTAAAAATAGTAAACATAAGCAGTTCCCATATCAGCTATTATTGAAAGATGTTTTGATTAAAGAGGACAGGATTTTAAAAGCGATTAACAAATAAAACATGAACGACAATATTTCCATGAACCCCAATCCGGTTATCCAGTACCTGAACAAACCGGCAGAGGAATTAACCAAAAGTGACCTCATCCGGTTTATTGAGGACAACGATATCGAAATGATTAATTTCAGGTATGCCG
>JAJRZB010000308.1 GCA_024275455.1 Bacteroidota bacterium
CGAAAGGGGAGGACAAAGGTGGGGTTCGCTTGTTTTTTACTTTGCTAACAAAAATTACAACTACACTTCTTTCAATCTCTTTTTAACTACATTTTCAATTTCTTCTATAACTTTATTTACATTCCCAAACACTTGCTCATCAGTAAACCTTATTACCTTTAAGCCGAGAGACTCAATATATTTCTGCCTCTTTAAATCGTATTCTTCTTCTCCTAAGTGGGAACTTCCGTCAATCTCAATAGCAAGGTTAATTTTCGGTGCATAAAAATCCAGAACGAAATGTTCAACACTGTATTGGCGTAAAAAGCGTACTCCATGAATCTGTTTTCTGCGGAGGGACAGCCAGATAACTTTTTCAGAATAGGTTGGGCTGTTGCGTAACTTACGTCTTTTTTCTTTTTCGGTTTTTTTGTTGAATATTTCTGTCATAGTACAAGTTTTTTTCCGAACCCATCCCACGCCAAAGAACTGGCGGGCAGGCTCAATCCTTCCCTTTCGCAAAGGGAAGGAAGTTTAAAGCCTCCCCTTTGGGAAAGGGGAGGTTGGTGGGGTTTAGTTTGTTCTAATATCTATCAACTTTATAATTCAACCTCAATTAACAATATACCCCCTTTAACAGGGTTAAAGTTGTTAATTCTTTATAGGCTGAAAGTTCACGGTAAGTTTATCATTTAAAAATTATTACTGGTAAAAATATTACTAAAAACATTCTTCCCCAATTAAAAAGTCACACCCCAAAGGACTTAATCTAATTTTAATAGCATTCAAATCGACATGAGAACATGTAAATGAAACTATACCCATTTTATATTTACTACTTGGATATTTGATGTTTTTTGAAGTTCTATTAGCTCGTAATAAACTTACATTGCCATAATAGTACTCACCATACTTTTTATTGACTGTCACATTTTCACTAATCTGTTTAACAATGTATAATCTTTTACTTAACTCCTCTTTACTATCCCAGTTAATTTTACTTTTGTCTTTTAAGTTTTCGTATAGGATTACTAGATCACCTTGTTTTAGCCATTGACATTCTTTTCTCAAACCAAGAATATTATTTTTAAACTTTATTTCATCTGGAAATAATTTTTTATTTTCTGTTTTTGTTTTAACAGCTTCGAAAAAGGAAATTATTTTATATGAACGCAAAGGTTTTCTTAAATTTTGTTGCTGCAGTTCATAATATATAATCATGTAATTTCCAGATGATTCAACGTATCTATTGTAATCTATAACATTACCTTTACAATCTTTTGCTGGCAGATTTATAAGATTTCGAGAATTTTTATTTATAACACGAACACTTTTTACAACAGGTAAAGCGTTACCTTTTTTACTTATTTCACGGCCATTTGGATAATTATTAAGAGAATACATAAATATAGGATCCTTTTCCAATGAATCCTTTGAAAACGCTTTTTTACCATTACCATATTTTGAAATTCTTTTCTCTAAAACTTTTCTAAGATTTAAATCAACTACTTTATTTAATTCAGTTGCTTTATTAAATAATACTACATCTATTCTTTGAGAATCAAAAAGAGGTACCCTTTTCACATAAACATTTTCTTTATTTATCCCTTGTAAAAAAGGTTCTTTTAGTTTACCATATAATCCATCCTTGTGAAGTGGGCCTTGTGGTGCATAGACTTTTTGTTCTTTTAAACCATTTCTAGTTTTATGTTTGTTTATTCTTGATACAATTAGTTTCTGGTTTTTAACATGACATACTAAAATTTCTTTTATTTTTTGCTTTAATTGCTCGTAATCAAATGGCCGATTTATTAACATACGTGTTGGTTTTCCGTATTCATCATATAAAGGTATTCCTTTTTCTTCCCTAAGACGGTTATTTGTACTTAGATGTTTTATTATTCCACTTGAACAACAAGCAGTAATAAATGCATCTATAGCATGGTGTCTGTAATCACTTCTATCTTTACTACTACCGCTTTTATTTTTAAAAGCATCAAATTTATTAATTATATCCAAACACTTAGCCAAATCATTCCCTGATTCTTTTTCATATTCATCGATTAATTTATTAGGAATATCACTAATGTTTCGTTTCAAATCAGTTGAATTTTCTTTCATTTGATACCATTGAAAAAAATCTTTTCTATATGTACTAAAATTCTTTAACCAGTCATCAATATTATCAATGTTCATCTCTTCTTCAAATCTTATTTTGTCAAGAAGGTTAGAAAGCTTCCAATCATTTCTTCTTAATTCTGCTGTTGCCATACCATTTGTAAATTGTACTGAATGACTAATTTCCATCATCTTTTGCCTAACAAATTTTGCGATATAAGAGGTATTACTAATTTGACTTTGTGTAAATTCATTATTAATGTTTTGTTTTAAAAATTGTTCTTTTTTAGATTTTGAAAATTTATTTGTAGAACTATTAATTCGTTTTTTGAAATCTTCTAATTCATTTTTCCATAGCATATATTCATAAGCAGTTCTTTTTCCTTTTTCCTGGTTTATATTAGAAAAAGTTATTGTTTTATTATTAAATGAATTATCAAGAGAACGACTAAGAGGAATTATATGTTCTATTTCTATTTCAGAACTGAACAATTTTGTTAATGTTATTATTTTTCCGGTATAAGGGCAAATTCTATTACACTCAAGCCACAGCCTATGTTTTTCTTTATCAGTTCGATTTGTAATCTTCTCGAACTCAGTAAATGTTGAATCTTCTTCGTCCATTCCCATCTCCAGCCATAATTCATATTTGTTAATTACACTGTCATACTTTTCAATTTGTCTATTAAAATTTAGTTTTCCCTCTTTTCTTCTTTGATTAAGAAAATCAGCATATTTTTGTCTTATTTTATCTTTCTCTCGAAAATATCTTAGCATCTTTTCTCTTTCTTTTCTTGGTTTTTTTAATTTTCTGGTGGATTCAATTCTTATTTCTAATTTTTCACGGTTAATTTCATTCTTATATTTTTCAAGGATTGCATTTACTATCTTAATTGTCTGAGATACAGCTTTTTCAACAACCGGGTTACGTAACTCTTGGTATTTTAATGGAGAGATTTTATCTTTTAATTTAAACTGCTCTGTTATTTTACCTGGTTCAATTAAATATCCAGCCTGCACTTTAGCAGTGAACTCATCAGCTTCTTCCTTCATAAAAGGTAGAATTTTGCGAATAGCTTTTGCCGAATAAGAGCCATGTCCTCCTTCCAATCCATATTCAATGAGTTTATTTGTAGTAGCTTCATTGAGTTTCCATTTACACAATAGTGTATTTTTCAACCATTCATCATCTTTAGCCATGTATATATGATGCCAAAGTTTTTCTAATTTATTGTCATTTTTGAGGCTATTAAATTTTTTAGTGCCCAAACACTCAAAAAGAATTGAATAAGTTAGATTACCTTTGATATATTTTTCATTGGTTCCATCGTCTGATATTATTACATTATCATTCATATCTTTTATCAAATCAATTATATATACATTATTATCGTTTTTTTTAATCTTTGAAGGTTTTGATACATAGACTTTTTTATTAATAATTAAGTACTCAGCAATTATTTTTTTCCATTCTAAAGGCAGATGTTCGTTTATTATATTCTCTTTGTAGTTGCTATATCTTAAATCTCCCAAATTTTTCCATATTCTAAATTCTTGATAAAGCGGTGAACTTGCAGGGATAACCTTTTTATTATTTTCCAATTGACAACTAGAAACAAATTGTCTTTGTGATTTAAGTGGTCTTTGATAATAGATGCAATAGTTGCGTATTATCCAATAATTAGTTTTCTTAAAGTCAGTAAGTTTCATTTGTTTTTCTTTACAATGTAAGTTTTTAATATTTTCATATTCTGTTGGACTTCCTGTGAAAATATTAGGATTAGTTTTATCATAAATCATCTTTTGTGTTTCCCAGATTAGATCAAATTCTTTCTGATACATTTTTCTTGCAGTATATCTTCCAAACTGTCGTCTAATCCCTCTGCTATTATAGAGTACTAATTTTCCGTCTTTATTTACTGCTCTCTCATCAATAGGTTCATTTGGGTTATGCCATTTGCCTTGCTTATAGTATTCTTTTGCCTTTTTATGCATTAGATAAAAATATTCTCCAATAGTTTTAGCTCCTGAATTTTTAATTAACTCATTCAATTCTATAATGCTAGTGCTCACTATTTTATTCTCATCTCCTTTAATTGTATCCTCTCCGAGGGTTAGTTTTTTTGAGTTATTCTCGAAGCCCCTATACTTATTTAAAAGCATAAATATTCTTCCTATTTCCTTAAGTGGTATTTTTTTTTCAATAGCATTTGACCTTAATTTGTAGATATCTAAAGATTGATACTGCCCCTTATGCTTATATTGATTATTATAATCCGGTAGCATTTCTAATGTTGAAAGAAGTTTTTTTAATTTTTTCCTACGGAGTTTATATCTAAAAAGATTACGTTTCATGCCTCTATATGTTCTTCTTTGTTCATTCTTAGTTGTTTCGGAATTTGATTTTTCATCAACATTGGTTCCGATTGGGAAAATTAAAACTCCAATATCCAATAATTCAATTTGTTTATTATTATATTCTTTACAAAGCGACCAACCACATGAATTTGTGCCGACATCTATACTAATAATATGTTTCATAGGATTCCCTTTGATTTTTCTATCGAATTATTTATTTTTAAATGAAGGCTTATCACAATAAGGATTTTTCCTTAGGCATCTAAGCCCGCCCTTGGTTTTCCAAGGGCATTTTTATAGTTCAAACGCTTTTTATTTATTTTAGCTTAAGAATTTAAGAAAGTTTGTTTTTATTTTTAAAATAAAAAAAGGATGC
>JAJRZB010000309.1 GCA_024275455.1 Bacteroidota bacterium
ATTTCCGATATAGATACGGTTACACTTGTTGATGAAGCAGCCGATGGTTTTAAAGTAATAGAATTGGTTAATAAAAACAAATATGATCTTGTAATTATGGATATTTCCATGCCGGGTAAAAATGGCTTAGATACACTTAAGTAACTTAAGCAAATAAATAGTAAACTACCCGTACTTATGCTAAGTGTACATAATGAAGAACAATATGGTATTAGAGTTTTAAAAGCCGGTGCCGCAGGCTTCATTCCCAAACATAGTGAACCGGAAGAATTTCAAAAGGCAATTCTTAAAGCAGTTTCCGGTAAAAAATATTTAACGGATACAATTATAAATCAACTTGCAACAAATCTAAGTGACGGTGTGGATACTGCGCTCCATGAAAAACTTTCTGATAGGGAATTTCAGGTGTTCAAATTAATTGCCGAAGGTAAATCAATAAAAAGTATTTCTGAAGAATTATTTTTAAGCAGTAAAACAATTAGCACTTATAGAACAAGAATATTAGAGAAAATGGATATGCAAAATAATGCTGATATTGTTAAGTATGCCATTGAGTTTGACATTACTTTATAAATTTCAAATTACAATATTCATCACTATCTGAAAAACTAAATATACCTTTATTCTACTAACTTTTTCATTATCCCAATTTCTCAGAAAGTTTATATTTTCAAAATCTAAATACTAACTTTCCGCTAATTTAATATTTGTAAGACAACACCTACAAAATAATTAGAACCATAATACATCCTTATCAGTATTCACTTATTTATATAAAATATAATCTCTCTTATATTTATATATAAATAATTATGGGTTAATATGCTGATTTTAATCATAGACGATTCAGAAGTATTTAGAAGTAGATTAGTAGAAATACTATCTGCCAACAAAAATAGGAAAAAAATTATTGAAGTTAGCAATATCTTAGAAGCTAAAGAAATTATGCAGAATCTTTTACCCGATATAATAATTACAGATATAAGAATGCCTGGCGGCAGCGGTATTGATTTGATAAAAGAAATTAAGATAAATGATCAGACTATTACAACAATGGTAATAACTAACTATCCGGAAGAACATTATAAAACTGAAGCTTTAAAAGCCGGTGCAGATTACTTTTTTGACAAAAGCAATGATATGGAAAAATTGTTAGAAACAATTGACTCTTTTAACCAAAGCAAAAACAATTATACCAATGTATAAAACAAGTAAAAATACTGCAAAGGTTGTAAAAAAAACTTTATCCGAACAAAAAGTTCTGTTTAGCAAACAAGTTCTAAATTTAATTTCGGAAGGAATTATTATTACTGATATTGAAGGATATATTACTTCATGCAATTCAGCAGCATTAAAATTGCTCGGTTATAATTTAATTGAAGAACTAATAAGTCTGAACATAAAAGATATAATCAGTGGTAAAAATAATAACCCGATTGATTTGACAAAAATAGTCAGTAATTCAACTGATAAAACAAGACTAACATTTATTAGGAAAAATGGCGAAACTTTTTTAACAGATATCAGAACAACAGTTTTAACCGATGATAATGGTATCCCAATAAGTTATGTAATTATAACAAACAATTACTTAGAAACTACAAAATTAAACGAACAGCTTAAGTTACTTGGAATAGCTCTGGAATCAATATCGAATGAAGTTCTTATAACAGATAACTCGGGGGAAATTATCTGGAGTAATTCTACATTCGATAACGATAAGGATTTTGACAATATAGAGAAAATCGGAAAAAATCCAAGAATATTTCAGTCAGGTAATCATAGCGATAGTTTCTATAAACAATTGTGGGATACTATTTAATCGGGAAATGTTTGGAGTGGTGAAATCACGAATAAAAATAAGAAAGGTGAAATTTTAATTGAAGAAATGACTATTACTCCTTTACTAGATAAAAATAGAACTATAACAAACTATATTATAGTTAAACAAGATGTTACTGAAAAGAAAAATGTTGAACGAAATTTATTGCAGAGTGAATTAAAATACAGAAGTCTTTTTGAAAACTCAACAATTGGTATTTACAGGGCTGATAGTAATGGTAACATAATTGTTGCCAACAATAGATTTCTACAAATTCTAGGTATAGCTTCCATTGAAGATTTAAAAAATGTAAATGTCGATAAGGAATTTTATCAATCTGCATCTAATAGAGAAAAGTTCCTAAAAATTTTAAAATCCGAATGGAAAATATACGGTTACGAAACTAAGTGGAAAAAAACTGACGGAACATTAATTTATTTAAGAGAAAGTGCTACTGCTTTCAAAAATAATTTAGGTAAGTTGGACTATTATGAAGGAACAGTTGAAGATATTACCGACATAGTATTAGCAAAAAAAGAAATACAGAAACAAACTGATATTTTTTCGGCACTTCGTTATTCATCTGAAATATTTTTAAGAAGTACACATTGGTCTAAAAACATTAGAGATGTTGCAGAACAAATAGGAATGGCATTTGATGTAAGTAAGGTTCATATTTGTAAAAAAGAAGTTAATAATAATAAAGAAATACTATTTGTAAATGTGGCCGACTGGAATAATCCTACACTTGATAATAATACGCCGCCTTTTGTTCCGTTGAATTTAAATAATCACGGTTTGGTACGCTGGGAGAAAGTACTTTCTGAAAATAGTATTATATCCGGGTCCATAAATAATTTACCACCGCAAGAAAAAAAATTTCTGGCTGCCTTTGAAGTTAAATCTATAATACTTGTTCCTATTCTGCTCGATGGAATCTTTTGGGGGGCAATCGCATTCCATCAAAGTGACTATGAACGGGTATGGACTGACAGTGAGATTGAAGCTTTAAGGGCAGCTGCTGAAACTTTCAGCTCGGCAATAAAAAGACATAATTTTGAAAACGAACTCATTCAAGCAAAAAAAGAAGCTGAGTTTGCCGACAAAACAAAATCGGAATTTTTAGCACAAATTTCACACGAAATACGTACTCCGCTAAATAACATAACCAGTTTTAACGCTCTGATAAAAGAACAGCTAAAAGATAATATTGATGATGAAATTCAAGAATGCTTTGATGTTATAGACTCTGCCAGCAATAGATTAATTAGAACTATTGGACTAATTCTAAATTTATCTGAACTTCATACGGGAAGCTACAAAACACAAATTACTAATTTCGATATTTATTCAGAACTTCTTGAAAAACTATTTTTAGAAAACAAATTTTCTGCTAAACAAAGAAATATTGAATTTAATCTAATTAATAATGCTGAATCAACAATTGTTCAAGCTGATAAATATTAACTTGAACAAATATTCAGTAATCTGATTGATAATTCTTTAAAATATACAGCTAAAGGCAAAATTGAAATTGTAATTGAAAATGATAACAGGAACCAAATAATTATTAAAATTTCAGATACAGGAATTGGAATAACGGAAGATTATCTTCCTCATATATTTAAATATTTCTCTCAAGAAGAAGGCGGTTATACTAGGAAATACGACGGAAATGGAATTGGACTTTCTCTTGTTAAAGAATATTGCGATTTAAATAATATTGACATAACTGTAGCCAGTAAAAAAAATGCCGGCACAACTTTTACACTTACAATTAGTAGTCAAAACTTAAAATAGGTTGTAAAACAATGTTTAGAAAAATAATTAAAATAGCATACATTAAATTCTATTGTCATCTTTCCGAATTAAGAGTAATAAAATATAAATTGAAAGGATATAGCCAAATAGTATCTTTTGGAGATGCTGAAGCTAATCTTCTAAAAACAAAAGTTCTACCAATTTATAATTACCTGGACTCTTATAATAGAATAAACGGTTTTTATACATTTATTTATTCAATTATTTTAGTTGCCATATTAGTTTCGTTAATGTAAAAGATATTAGATAGTAAAAAGTAATTTATTGTGGTTGTTTTTTAAAAATAAATTACAATCATATACTAAAATTATTTTATTTAATATGATTTAAAACGAAGAAATTCGTCCGATAATAAAGAAAAAGATTTGAGGAATCTTCATGGACGATAACAAGACAACACCATCTTTAATAGAATATGCTTTTAAGGAACTAAAAAAAGAAAACGATTTACTGAAAGATCATATCCATACCTTACCCAATGCTAAAGAAATTAAAGAAAAAGAAAATTTGCTTAATCTGCAAAGTGCCGCATTAGAATCCGCAGCCAATGGAATTGTAATAACAGACATAGAGGGAAATATCAACTGGGTAAATTCTGCTTTTACAAAACTTACTGGTTATACAAAAGAAGAATCTATCGGTATAAATCCTCGAATTTTAAAATCCGGAACACATGACAATAATTACTATAAAAATATGTGGGAAACAATTCTTTCCGGAAAGGTTTGGAAAGGAGAATTGGTAAACAAACGAAAAGATGGAACTTTATATTACGAAGAAATGACAATAACTCCGGTTAGAAATACTGAAGGTATTATTACAAATTTTATCGCAATTAAGCAAAACGTAACGGAACGAGTTATTGCAAAAGAAAAATTAGTTGAGAGTGAAAACAAATTTAAAGCCATTTCCGATTCAACAAACGATGGTATTATCACTATTAATGAAAAGCTAGAAGTTATTTTCTGGAACAAAGCTGCTGAAAAGCTATTCGAATATTCATTCAAAGAAGCCATCGGGAAATCCATTTATGAGCTAATAATACCAGAAAGGTTTTTGAAGCAAGCAAAAGAAAGGATGGAAAAAATAATTACCATTGGTAAAGACTTTAGAGGAAAATTTGAAATAATTGCTAAAAAAAATAACGGTGCTGAATTTAATGTTGAATTATCTGTTTCATTAACACAAATAGATAAAGAATGGCATATAACAGGTATTTGGAGAGATTTAACAAATACAAAAAAACTGAAAAAAACTTCAGAATCTGAAAAAGATAAAATAATTACCACTTTGCAAACAGAATTAGATATAGTTAAAAGTAACTATAATATTTTAAACACAATAATTAACAAACTACCACAGAATATTTATGTAAAAGATTTAAACTCTCGTTTTATCAAAATTAATAAAGCAACAGTAAAAAAACTCGGTTTCACAAATGAGGACGAACTTTTAGGTAAAAGCGATAGAGATATTTTTAACTCCAAAGAAGCAGATAGTTTTATTAAAGAAGAACAAGAAATTATTAAAACCGGAAAACATATTTTAGGAAAGGAACATAAAGAAGTCTGGAAAGATGGAACAATAGCCTGGGCTCAATCATCAAAATTCCCTTTATTCAATAGCGAAAATCAAATAATTGGTATCTTTGGAATAACCGACGATATAACCGAAAGAAAGAGAAAAGAAGATGAATTAAGTGATAGCTATTATAAATTTAGACAACTTATTGAAAACTCTACTATAGGAATAATGAGGATTGATACAGAAGATGAAATAATTATGGTTAACCCGGCATTAGCTGAAATGTTAGGTTACAGTTCCTCTGCAGAAATAATAGCAAAGAAAAGTAATCAACTATATTTTTCAATTAAAAAGAAAAATAAATTTTTTCAAATACTTAAAAATGAAGAAAGAGTTCGCTGTTTTGAAGATGTATTTATTAAAAAAGATGGATCGCTTATTGACGTTAAAAAAAGTGGTTGGACAATTAAAGACAAAAACAATAATGTAATTTATTATGAAAGAATAGTGGAGGACATTACTGAACAAAATCAAATATTAAAAATTCTTCACGAATCTGAATTTAAATATAGAATGTTAATTGACAAATTAAATGAAGCAGTTTATTTACTTGTCGGACATAAATTTGAAATAGTAAATTCAAAATTTTTAGAGCTACTGGAAATAACAGAAGAGGAAGTAAATTCTCCAACATTTGATATGTTAAATTTTATTGCCGAAGAAAGTAAACCTATGATTATTAATAGAGAAGAAAGAAAAGCTAAGGGGGAAAAAGTACCACATAAATACGAAATGATTTTATTAACTAAAAGTGGAATTGAAAAGGAAGTTGAAGTTTCTGTAAGTTATTTAGATTTTAAGGGAAAAACAGCAACTCAAGGCGTTGTAAGAGACTTAACGGAAATAAGAAGAAGAGAAACGCAAATCAGGCATTTACAAAAAATGGAAGCAATTGGTACTTTGGCTGC
>JAJRZB010000310.1 GCA_024275455.1 Bacteroidota bacterium
AAATTGAGTAAACGCTTTGTCTAATACTGATTTATCTAAACTTTCAGTTGATATTTCAGAAGTAGAATTATTTAAATGCTCGGTAATTTGCTCTGCCGAATTTTCAATTTCATTTCTTTGGGTTTTCAAAGCGGAATTTATTTTATCAATTAAATCCATTAAACCGATTCTATTTCCTCTTGAATGCTTTGGAAAATATGTGCCCGCGAAAAACGGTTTTTTATTAGGTGTCATAATAATCGTCATTGGCCAGCCGCCGTGACCCGTTAACATTTGGCAAACCGACATATAAATATTATCGATATCGGGTCTTTCTTCTCTATCAACTTTTATGGAAATAAAACTTTCGTTCATTAATTTTGCAACTTCCTCATCTTCAAAAGATTCATGTTCCATCACATGGCACCAATGGCAAGTTGAATAACCGATGGAGAGAAAAATCGGTTTGTTCAATTTTTTTGCAAGTGCAAATGCTTCCTTTCCCCAAGGATACCAGTTTACAGGGTTGTGAGCATGTTGTAATAAATAAGGGCTTTTTTCGTTAATTAACTTATTTGTGAATTTATGATTTGATGTATCCATATTTTTTGTTTTACTTTCCTTTTGTCCGCATGATGATATTTGTAAAAATAATATCAAATATAGAATTATTTGTAATCTGTTTTTCATTTAGAATGCTTTATTATTAAGATAAGTTGTCCTAAATATAGGAAATGTTTTTTGTACGATGTAGATAAAAATTATTCTGAATTTAAATCAACTTCAGCAGTTTGAATGGAAATAATATTATTGATTTTAAAACATTAAAAACAATTTCTACTGCGAAACCAAGTATTTTGAAAGGTAATAAAAAAAGCCAAATTATAGGGTAAAGAATTAGTACGGCAATTGCTACCGGGAAAGAAATAATTGCTAAAATTACCCATAATATGAATGTAGTCATTTTTTCCTCACCTCTATTTCTACTGATATAGAGGTTAAAAATTAGAATAAGTTCTTAAAATCTGATAAAAAACTTACGATAGTAATACGAAATAATATAACAAATTGTAAATATGATAGCAGAAAAAGTATTTAACCCGAAATTAGCCCCCGATTTTCAAGTAATACTTGATGCAACCAGTGATTTAATATGGGCTTTTGATAAAGATTATCAACTTGCGTATTGCAATACTTCCTTTAAAAGTAATTTTGAATTGTTTTTACATGAAAAAATTAATGCAGAAAAAAACTTAGATGAATATGATGGATTAAAAAGATTTGAAGAATTAAGTGAAAAATGGAGTGAATGGTATAGAAAAGCTTTTGCAGGAGAACAATTCATTGATAAAGCCGAATATAAAATTTCCGGTAAAACTCTTTATTATTCATTAGAGTTTAAACCTGTAATTAGGATGAATGAAGTAACTTATGTACAGGTATCCGCCCGTGAAGAAACTATTAAGCATTCATATGAAGAATTACAAAAACAATCGGCTAACTGTGAAGAGTGTGAATTAAAACTAAATGAAGATAAAGATGATATTATAAAAGAACGTGATGATGCGATTGCATTGTTGATGGAAAATGCCGAACGATTACAAATGGTATTTGAAGGTTCAAATGATGGATTTTGGGATTGGAATCTCGAAAAAAATGATATTTTTCATAGTAGGAATTTTTATGAAATTCTTGGTTTTAGAAATGGAGAATTAAAATCGGATGTTGAAACCTGGAAAAGTAGAATTCACCCTGATGATGTTGATAGAGTAACTAAAGCTTTAAATGATCATTTAGAGGGAAAAACAGATAAGTATGATTGTGAATATAGAATTCTAACCAAAACAGAAAAGTGGAAATGGGTACTTGATAAAGGAAAGGTAGCAATTAGAAATGCAAAGAATAAACCTATCAGAATTGCCGGAACTTTAAGTGACATTACCGAAAGAAAAGAAGCAGAATCAAAACTTTTAGAAAGTGAAAAACAATTCTACGAAATCACATCAGTACTTGCAGAAGGTCTTTTTGTTATAGACAATAATTGGAATTTAAAATTTGCTAATCCCGAATTTGAACATCTTCTTGGATATTCGAAGGAAGATATCCAAAACAAAAATATTCATGATATAATTCATCGTCATGAAAATTCTGCAGACCATGTATGCCCTCTTGCAAAAGTATTAGTTGAAGGTGAAGTTTTGAGAATTTCTCAAGACTATTATAGTAAAAAGGACGGTGATTATTTACCTGTATCGTACGTTTCATCTCCTATAAAAAGAAATGGAGTAATTACCGGTTGTGTAACTGCTTTTCACGATATTTCCGAAAGGCTTCAAGCGGAAGAAGAATTAGCCAGATTTGTAGAAGAATTACAGTATAATAAAGAATTGGTTGAAGAAAATGCTAATCAATTTGTTGAGTTAAACCAGCAATTGGAAGAATCTCAAACTCGTCTGGAAGATCTGAATGCAAGTAAGGATAAGTTTTTCTCAATAATTTCACATGATTTAAGAAGTCCTTTTACATCAATAATTGGTTTCTCAGAAGTAATGTTGGAGGATATTGATACTTTATCAAAAGAAGATATTAAAGATTTTACAACCAGTATTTATAAATCTTCCAAAAACATTCAGAATCTATTGGAAAATCTACTCCAGTGGTCACGTGTTCAAACAGGTAGCATTGAATTTAATCCGCATTCCTTTGTTCTAAATAATGTTGTAAATGATATCCTTGCACTCTTTCAAGTAAGTGCGGCAAGGCAAAAAATTAATTTGTATACTGATTTAGAGGATCCATTTACAATATATGCAGATCAGTTTATGATTGATACAATAATAAGAAATTTGGTTTCTAATTCCATAAAATTTACAAAAGCAGGCGGTGAAATTAAAATTTCTGCAAGTAAAATAGAAAATGATCTGGAAGTAACAATTGCTGATACCGGCGTAGGTATGAGCGAAGAAATAAAAAATAAATTATTTAAAATAGATGAACATGTTACAACCAGAGGAACTGAAAAAGAGAAAGGAACAGGTCTTGGTTTAATTCTTTGTAAAGAATTTGTAGAAAAACATGAAGGAAAAATTTGGGTTGAAAGCACTTTAGGTCAAGGTAGTCAGTTTAAATTTATTATACCTTTAAAAAATAATCGGTAAAAAAATTATACTGCTACAATAGAATTACTTGAATCGCCAAAATGGGTTTTCACTTCTTTATCAGGATTATCATCGTTTAACCAGATCTCATCATCTAAGAGATATTTAAATTCATATTCTTTGTTAATGTCTAAATCTACAACAACAGAAAAGGAACCATCTTTAATTAATTTTCTCATTCTATTGGCACTTTGATTCCAATTGTTAAAAGAACCTAATAAACTAGCTTTTCTATGCATATTTCCAATTTCGGGGGGTATTCTAAATGTAACTTTACAAATAGGTTTTGTCTTCAAATATTTTTTTGAAATAGACATTATTTAATCCTTTATAATAAAACAAATTCATCAGCATAAATATAATATAAAAAAAATCCTTACAAAATATTGTAAGGATTAAAAGGAAGCGGGGCCGACGAGACTCGAACTCGCGACCTCCTGCGTGACAGGCAGGCGTTCTAACCAAACTGAACTACGACCCCAAAAATTAGACTCAAAACCTAATGTTTTTTTTCTATAAAAGCAAAAAAAATATATACAGTATCTCTAAATTTCTTTACTTTAGTATTTGCCAAGCCACCTGATTACCGAATGATCTAATTCTTTTACTCCAAAATTTACTCCAACCTGTAAAGCTGTATGAAGAATTGAATTATCTGAAGTAACAAGTTTTTGATTTTTAATAGCTTCTTCAATTGTAACGCTGGTTATTTCCGAACCTTTTAGGGCAACCATTCTGCCGAACATTCTGTTCATTGCTAAATTAATTGCAAAAGTTCCGAATCTGGTTGAAAGCATTCTATCATAAGGAGTCGGACTGCCTCCTCTTTGTAAATGACCGAGAACGGTATAACGTGTTTCCAAACCGGTATTATCTTCTATCATTTTGGATACATGTTCCGCAATACCTCCAAGTTGAATTGGGTCGGTACGTTTTATATCTTTAGCTTTTACAATCATTTCTCCGTCTTTTGCTTTGGCTCCTTCGGCAACGCAAACTAAACTAAATCGTTTACCCTGCAGATTTCTTTGTTCAACCTTATCATAAATAATTTCCCAATCAAATGGAAATTCTGGTAATAAAATTACATCAGCGCCTCCGGCAAGACCTCCGTTTAATGCTATCCATCCGGCATAACGTCCCATTACTTCAATAACCATAACCCTATGATGAGTTGATGCGGTTGTTCTTAAACGATCAAGTGCTGCGGAAACTACAAATACTGCAGAATCATGTCCGAAAGTTTGATCAGTTGCTTCCAAATCGTTATCAATAGTTTTGGGAACACCTACAATATTCATTCCCATTTGACTTAGCTTGTTAGAGATATGCATCGTTCCATCACCACCAATTGCGATAATTGCGTCAAGATTCCAAGCTTCATAGTTTCGTATTGCTTTTTTCGAGCGGTCAAGAATTTGAATTTCATCTCCAATTTCCTCCGGCCAATGAAAAGGGTCACCCTTATTTGATGAACCTAAAATGCTTCCACCCTGAGTAAGAATTCCGGAAACATCTTTATTGTAAAGTTCTATAGCTTTCCCTTCTACTAATCCTTCAAAACCATCTTGTATACCAAGAACAGTTAGTCCGTGATCGTGAGCGGGTTTAGCTACGCCTCTTATTACGGCATTTAATCCCGGACAATCACCTCCGCCGGTTAATATTCCAATCCTTTTAACTACTTTGGCTTTTGACATTTTTTCCCCTTAAATATTATACAATTAAAAATATTGCAGATATAAAAAATTTTAATCTATGTCTTCGAAATTTCTTCAGTAATTTTTAATGTTGTTTTGAAATGTAACTTTACTAATTTATTAAATTTTTCCTTTCCATATTCAATTAATATTAGTTTTGCTCTCTCTTTAACATCTTGGGATGCACCTTTTATAACTTTATAATTTTGATGTTTATCAAACCAAATATTCATTTTATGTCTGGCCAATATTGAAGCAGCTGCAACACCTATATGTTTTTCTGCTCTTGGCATTTGAATAAATTCTATATTAGAAAATTCCATTTTATTTGAAATGTTAAGATTCGACTTACTAAATTGATCTGTAATTACAAATTTTACTTGATGAGTTGCAAGTAAATTTTCAATAACTTTTGAGTGTGTCCAATTAAGAAGTTTATTAACATTCTTAAAGCTTTCATATAGTTGATTATATTTTTCAGGGTTTATTACAATAACAGAAAAATAATCTTTGTATTTTTTTTCAATTTGGTTGGCAATTTTATTTATTTGAACATCTCCAAGCTCTTTACTGTCTTTAACTCCAAGATTTACTAATTCATTTTTAATCTTTTCATTAACATACATTCCGGCAACTACTAAAGGACCGAAATAATCTCCTTTACCGGTTTCGTCGGTTCCAATATATTCATTATATTCTATATCTTTACTTTCGCTTCGGTTAAACTGCAATATTAAATTTTCCAAAATTATATTTTGTGCCTCAATATATTCTTCAGAATCTGAATTTCCTTGTAGAACAGTTTTTACACCTTTTTTACCAAAATAAACTTGTAGTTTAAATTTTTGTTTATTTTTAATTATTGTTGAATCGAAATTATAGTTTTTTTTGTCAATCGGACTGCAAACAAATCCGGCAGATGTTAAATCTTGAATTTTTTGTTCAATTATTTTTCGAGCGGAATTTTCAATTGTCATAGAAATATTTTTG
>JAJRZB010000311.1 GCA_024275455.1 Bacteroidota bacterium
AGTGGACTTTCCAACTCCTCCTTTGGTGTGGGAGACTACTATAATCATATTCATCCTTTTTTATTAGAATGGTAGATTTTAGCATTACACACATAATAGGCACATTTTATGTGTGTTTTATGTGCTTTTGGCTTTTATATCATAATTACCCATTTACCTTTTTCATAACGACATTTAAAATTATAAGTTCTAGTTCCACTTTATGCTTTGATAAAAAACAGCGATGAAAACTTGGGAATGGTTGCATAAACATAGAAAATTTAATTTGTTTTCAATATGATCTGAACGAAAAAGAGATTATGAAAAAATTTCAAGAGAAATAATTAAACACCACTATCACTATTAAGTGCCAATGTGTATAATCCTAATGGAAAATAAAAAGGTCAAACTGATGGATTTACTAGATAGAGATGGAAATACTGATGGTAGTTGGGTAAAAACTGCTTTTAACGAAATTCTATCAGCAATATACACTTGTACAATGAGTACAAAATCTTTTGATGACATGATTGATAAAATGGGCTTACTTATAAAAAATCAAACAAATGTCTATGATGATGAAAAAATAAATTGGCAGCAGATAGAAACTTACCATCATAATTATTTTTCTACTCTTTTAGATATTCTTGACTTTGATGAAATCAAAAAAATTATTTTAAAATCAAAAATTAAAGATGATGAATGGGATGATATAAGTAGTAAAGAAATTCCTCTTGAAAAAATTAATAAAATTATATTGGAAAGATTTGAGGAGGATTTACATCCTAACCATACTGACATAAAAAAATTCCTAGTTAAAGAAAAAATACCGAATGAACTAACGCTTAAATCTATGGAAAATACTGATAATGGTTTAGCTGAAATAATTAGTTTTGAAGAGTTCAAAAGTGAAATGAAAGAAAAGGTCACTTGGACAGAAAGAAACTATAGGAATGAAATAAATCCAATAAAAAATGCCTCTCATAAAAGTTTTAAATTCGATATTTATAAAATTAACAAATTTGAGGAATGGAAAATAATTAAAACTATTGAGTTAATTCATTATGATAAAAAGTTTGAAAGTAGTGGTAGTATGGGAGGAAGTATTTTTCATAAAAAAAATGGTAGAGAATTAGATTTATCTACTATTGAAACTTATGATGCATTCAAGGAAATGAAAGATGTCGATTCAGCTTTAAATAAAAACTATATTACTCTTGAAACTTTAAATACACTTTTTTGGATTAGTGATAAAGAAGGTTGGGATATAGAATAAGTCTTGCTTCTCCTCATGGAGTAAAAGAGCATCATCAAAAGATGACATTTGAACTAAACCAATCTAATCTCAACCTTTTTATCAAAAGATCGTGCCAATTTATCTAAAAAATCAATACCAATATTAACCGTACCATTCTCAATTCTACTAATAACAGATTGAGTGGTATTAAGCTTTTCAGCTAACTGAGCTTGAGATAAATTATAAGTATTTCGTATCTTAATAAGCTGTCTAATTACAGCATACCTTAACTCTAGTTTATCCCACTCTTTTTTAAACTCTGGTTCTTTTAATTTCTTATTTAAAAGTCTATCTAAATCATCCATTTAGCATTTCCTCCATTCTTCTTTTTGCAAGTTTTAATTCTTTTGATGGTGTCTTTTAGGTCTTCTTTGTAAAGCCATGTAACATAACAAATTTTTGCCCTGTATAAGCAAAATAAATTACTCTATAAATTCCATTTGTATCTTTAACTCTAATCTCATATAACTTATCACCTAATGGTTTAACATATGGCTCTTTTAACGTAATATTGAACTCTCGTAATAATTTCATATTTCTAGTAATTTTGACCAGTGCTGTTTCAGGGATACTTAATAACCATTCTTCAACAGGAGATTCATTATCTTCGTTTTTATAAAAATCTATTCTCCATTCAGTCATGGATAATTATACCTAATTAGGTATAAAAATATACTTGTACTTAAAAGTAAATATGTCTATTTAAAAACAAAACTTCATTCTTGTGAACACGTATATATCGAGCCTTTAGGCGAGAAAAATTATAACCCTTGTGGTATAATTTTCACAATAGTATCTACGGAGTAGTGCTAGTGTGCACACTAGCACTACTCCGTAGATACTATGTGTTTTCTACCCACAAGGGGAGTACGAA
>JAJRZB010000312.1 GCA_024275455.1 Bacteroidota bacterium
GAATTGCTTAGCAGCAAGTTTTATACAAGGACAACGGAACCGGCATTTTTACAACGTCAAGCTGGAAACAGTTTAAAAGCAATTAGAGTTGTACCTAATCCATTTAATATAAAAGCAAAAGATTTACAATTTTCAAATGAACCGGATAAGATTATGTTTTATGATATACCCGGTTATTGTGAAATTAGAATTTATACAGAGCGTGGAGATCTTATAGATAAAATAATACATGATGATGGCAGTGGAGACCAGCCATGGAACTCACTTTCGTTATCAAGACAGGTAGTTGTAAGTGGAGTTTATTTAGCTCATTTTACAGTTACTCAAGATTATAAAGATCCAAATACGGGTGAATTTAAATATAGAAAAGGCGATACAGCATTTAGAAAATTTATTATTATTAGATAAAATTCAAAGTGAAAAATTAGCAAAGTTTTAGTTAAAATATACTTGTAAGGAGTTATAAAATTAACCGTTTTTTAGTGAATATTTTATTGGTTGTTACTGTAGTATTGTTTATTTCCGGGTGTGAAAATGATTATCCGGATAGTATTTATAATCCTGATGAAACCTTTAAACCTAATCCTGTAATTACTGGAATTTCACCCGATTCTGCTTTTGCAGGAGTTGATACATTAAATATTATTGGGGAAAACTTTTCATCAAATCCGGCAGAGATTACTGTCTATTTTAATGGTCAATTAGGGGAAGTTGTATCTGCTTCTCCAACTCTTGTAAGAGTAATACCTGCTAATATTATTGGTGACTCAATTAAAATTCAGCTGAATGTTAAAGGTGCCTTAGATTTTGCAAATTACGATAAGTATAAGCTTGAGCCAATAATGATTAACTATGGATTATTTGATGAATTTGATAATGTATACGGTATTGAATGTGATAAGGAAGAAAATGTTTACATATCACTGCTGGGAAAAAAGATTGAGAAAATTACTCAGGACCTGGAAAGAACGGATTATGTTACTAATCTACTGTTGGATAAAACCAGTCAGATTATGTTTGGACCTGAAGGAGAACTTTATTATTTAAATGGTATAAGATTTTTAGTGAAAATTGATCCTAATGGTGGCGATGACGGATTGTTTGCAAATTTACCCGGAAATGCTTGGGATATGGATTTTGATTCTAATCAAGATATTTATGCTGGTGGAAGTGGACAAGCTGTTTATAAAATTACTCTTGATAAACAAGCTTCTACAGTAATGGAATATCCCGATGTTAATATTAAAGCAATAAGAGTTTTTGATAATTATGTTTATGTTGCAGGTAATTATTCCGGTGATGATGCAAACACACCTCTTGTTGGAGTTTGGAGAAATCAAATAATATCCGGTTCGGAAACATTGGGTGCTACAGAATTAGTTTTTGATTTTGATGCTAACTTTCCGGGTTTTGAAATTCAGTCTTTAGAATTTGCTGAAGATGGTGATATGTATCTTGGAACCACAGCTCCTGAAGCAATTATTGTTGTGCATCCAGCCGGAACTTTTGAAACTCTGTATCCGGGTGTATTAAGTCCAAATATTTATGCAATGGTTTGGGGTAATGGTCCGTTTTTATATATTACTAAAAGAGAGCTTATTAAAAAAGATGACGGAAGTGAAAAAGAAGTTTCAAGTGTTTTACGAGTTAATATGAGGAAAAAAAGTGCCCCATATTTTGGTAGACAGTAAATCATTCGTAAAATACAATATTTTTTATAAGATTAGCGTTTATTAAAGTAAGTAAGTTTACATTTTTTTTAAGTAAAAAAAATGTTAAATTTCAAAAATATATAATATTAATTCACTAACTAACTATAGGAGTAACAAATGAAAAGAATTACAACATTCTTTTTGGCTATGTTCCTGTTTGCGGGAATTTTAAGTGCGCAAACTTTCAAGGAACTTTTCTTTGATCTTAACCAAGATCAATCGGATGCTTCGGGTATTCACGGCGTTGCAGTTGCACCGGACGGAAATGTTTGGATTGCAATGTTTGGATCTACCGAACAATTAATAACAACAGGTGGCGATACACTTAATTTAAAACCTATTTGGGTTTTAGATCCAACTACCAAACAACATGTTTCTTTTTCACCAATTAAATTCTTATCATTCCCTGATGGAACAACTGACACATTACAAGTTGGTGCCAGAGGTATTGATGTTGATAATGATGGAAATATCTTATATGTTGCTGGCGGTACTCTATACAGAGTAAATTACCAAACTGGTGAAGGTATGAACAAATGGATTCCACCAAACTCTGGTTCTTTAACAGAAGCTGTTCAATCTCCTGCTGATGGAAACATTTATATTTCACATGTTGTTCCAAGTGGAAAACCGGTTTACATGTTAGATAACGATTTTAATTTAATAGGGAATGCTATTGATTCAGTTTTTCAAATTAATAGAACTCTTGAAATAAGCCAAGATGGTATGGATTTATACTATGGTTCAACATGGAATGGTACAGGTATTTTCCTTTATCATAGTGATGCTCCTGGTTTAGTACCATTTGAGCAAGTTGGCGAACCATTTGGTAACTGGGGTCCAGATTCCAAATTATGGGCAAGTTGTTTAGACTTTGATCCAGATTATTCATTGCTGTGGGCAGGTAATTTAAGAGATGCTTTCTCCGGTGAAGATGGTAAAGGTTCTAAATGGTATGGGTTTGATGTAACAAGACAAGGTATTGCCAGAGAAGTTGGTAATCCTTGGCCAGCAGATTCAAGTACCGGTGGTGTTTATAGCCCAAGAGGTGCCGCTTGGTCTCCAGACGGAACAATTATGTATTTAGCAGATTTTGATTACAGTACTGTAAGTGCTTGGAATTATACACCTTATGTAGCTCCTGATTCAATGGATCTATCTGTGACTTACCAAGTTAACATGGAATTGGAAATTGCTAAAGGTGCTTTTAATCCTGCAACAGATACTGTTGAAGTAAGAGGTGCTTTCTTTGGATGGGGAAGTGAAGCTCCTGATATGACTCCAAATAGCATCAATCCAAATATCTATGAATATACTGCTACTCAAAAAGCTACAGTTGCAGATAAATTACCTGATTACAAATTCTATTATACTCCTGGTAACTGGGAAGGTGGAAGCAATAAAACATATCAAATAACTTTGGATGATTATAACAATGGATTTGCTGTTGTTTCAAGACCTTTTAACGACTTGAACTTAGATGATGTATTGCAACAAGATTGTACTATTTTATTTACTGTTAACACAGATGGTGCTGTTTCTTCTATTAACAACACAGCTTTTACAACTGTAAATACTGTTCATATTACTGGAGCAGTGCAACCTTTAAGATGGCCTGACGGCGGATGGCCAGACGATCAAATTGATAGAATGATTCCTATGTATGATGATGGAACAAATGGTGATGCTACTGCTGGTGATGGTATTTGGTCAGTAAATATTACTTTCCCTAAATTTACCGGATTTACAATTCAATACAAATATGGAATTAACTATGGCGATGCTGCCAATAACCAAGGTGGAAATGATAATGAAAATGGTGTTGGTGCAGATCACTTTATTCAATTAGCTTCCGATATGGTTTCTGCTACTGTTAATAATGTATTTGGTACAATGGGAGATCATACTTTAGAAGATGTTGTATTGGTTACTGGTGTTGAAACTTTAGACCAATTACCTACTAAATATGAACTTTCTCAAAATTATCCGAATCCGTTTAATCCTAGTACTACAATTAAATTCCAATTACAAAACACTGAAGATGTTTCATTGAAAATTTACAACTTGCTCGGACAAGAAGTTGCTACTTTGATTAATGAATCAATGAATGCCGGTGTATACGAAGTTAGTTTTGATGCTTCAAAACTTTCTAGTGGAGTTTATATTTATGCAATTAGTGCAGGTAGTTTTAACGCTGCTAAGAAAATGACATTATTGAAATAATATATTTGTCATAGATTTTATAAAGTCCGACTATTGCAGTCGGACTTTTTTTATTAATATAAGAATATGGATATTCCAAAAGTTAAAATATGTTGTATATCAAGTATTGAAGAAGCGCACATAGCAATTAAAGCAGGGGCTTCTGCAATTGGATTGGTCTCGGAAATGCCAAGTGGTCCAGGAATAATTTCTGAAAAATTAATTTCACAAATTACTAAAACAATACCTCCGTTTATTGATTCATTTTTATTAACAAGTAAGCAGGATGCTGACTCTATCATTAGGCAGTTAAAAAAATGTAATACAAATACTGTTCAAATTGTTGATAATTTACTTGAAGGGAATTACTTAGATATTAAAACGGCATTGCCGAAAGTAAAAATAATTCAAGTTCTTCATATACAAAATAAAAACAGTATCGAAGAAGCTATAAATA
>JAJRZB010000004.1 GCA_024275455.1 Bacteroidota bacterium
AAAATAAAGTTACTAAATTGAATGTTTTGTATTAAGTAAAAATTTTATTTTGTTGTATAAAAACAAATTAGAAATTAGTTGAAAAAAAAATTTGTACACAACAAAAAATTGAGTTATCTTGACTTAGAAAGAGGATCCAAAAAAATTATTAACAACTTGTTGATAAGTGAGGTTCGTGAAACGTTTCATAGCAAAAACAGTGAAAAACATTTCTCTCAAGTTACACAGATTAGTTGTTGACAAAAATCAAACAAAATCATTAACTTATTGTAAACAAAGAACTTAAAGATTTTTAATTGATGTTAATAACTTGTTGATTATTCTTTCGTTCAGAATCTGGAAAATTAAATAACATTCATTTTTTAACTCATTTTACTGATAAAAACTGTGGATAACCTAAAAATTAAGTTAAAAAACACTACTCGTAATAATACTCTTGATCCAAATAAAATTTGGAAAGAATGTTTAAAATTAATTAAGCAAAATGTTTCGAATATTACCTATAACACTTGGTTTTTACCAATAAAACCTTATCAATTAGATAATAAGACTCTTAAAATACTTGTTCCTAACAACTTTTTTATTGAGTGGATTGAAGAACATTACAATACTTTAATTAATAAAACCATACACCAAACTCTTGGTTCCGAAGGTAAATTAGTTTACATAATTAATGAAGAAGAGAAGGAAGATTTACAATTATTCGATTCTCCGATAATTGAGATAGAGAAAAAACCGATTGAAACTGAAACAAATAATTTTGAATCAAATCTTAGTCCGCGCTATACATTTGATAATTTTATAAAAGGTGAAGCAAATCAATTAGCTAGAGCGGCTGCAATTGCTATTTCAGATAATCCGGGTAAAACTTCTTTTAATCCTTTATTTATTTATGGAGGTGTTGGCCTTGGTAAAACTCATTTAATTCAGGCAATTGGCAATGATATTTTAAAAAAATATCCGCAAAAAAAAATAATTTATATTTCTGCCGATATTTTTACCACTCAATTTGTTGAAGCCATTCAATCCAACACTGTCGGTGATTTCTCCAGCTTTTATAATAAGGTTGATGTATTAATTCTTGATGATATTCAATTTTTAACAGGCAGGGAAAAAACACAGGACTTGTTTTTCCATATTTTTAATAATCTTCATCAATCGAGCAAACAGATTATCCTTTCCAGCGATAGACCTCCGAAGGACTTAAAAGGAATGAATGACAGACTAATTTCGCGCTTTCAATGGGGATTAACCGCCGATGTGCAACCGCCCGATTTTGAAACCAGGATTGCCATTCTTAAAAATAAAAGTAATAGTTTAGGTATTTCTTTATCAAACGATATTTTGGATTACATTGCTTATAACATAACTTCTAATATTAGAGAATTAGAAGGTTGTTTAATTAAATTGCTAGCTAATTCCTCGCTAAATAGTAAAGAAATTGACCTTGAACTAGTACGTAGAACAGTACAAGAGATTTCAACCCGAAGAGAAACAAATATTTCTATAGATAGTATTACAAAAGTTGTCTGCGACGAATTTGATGTAGATGAAAACAAAGTAAGAGAAAAAAACAGAAAAAAAGAAGTAGTTCTTGCCCGACAAATAGCGATGTATTTGTCAAAAAAACTGACTAAATCTTCTCTTAAAACAATTGGTCTTCATTTTGGCGGAAGAGATCACTCTACTGTAATACATGCCTTTAATAATATTGAAAAATTAACTTCTGAAGATACATCCCTCAATGATGTTGTTCGCAAATTAAGAAATAAACTCGAACTTGGGATCTAACCTTTAGTTAGTTAATGAATGCATGATAATCTGACCGGGAAACTTTTCTCGGTCGATTATCAACTCCTAGTTTTAATCAGTTTTATTAATAAGCAGACATATATTTACCTTAAGAACCCAAAATGAACAAAGAAAAAATCATATCAAACATTATAAATAGTATATCTCCAACTTCAAATAAGTCAATAGCCGAATTACTAAATATCACAAAATTTAAATCTATTACTCCAAAACAAATTTTTATAGAAAGAAATACAAAAAATGAGTACGAATATTTTATCTTAACCGGAATTTGTAGAAGTTATTTGATTAATTCTGATGGTGATGATATTACAATTTCTTTTTTTCAAGACAATTCAATCCTTACTCCTCATATTGCAAGAACATTTAATAATTTATCTAATTTAAATTTTCAAGCTATAACCGATTTGGAGATTGGTTTGTTTAGAGCCGATAAGTTAGTTGATTTAATGATTAAAAATATGGAAATAAGAAATTTTGCAAATACTGTTTTACAAAATGAACTTATTCAAAAAGTTGAAAAAGAAATTATGACTGCTTCTTTATCGGCAAAAGAAAGACTAATTGAATTTAGAAAACAATTTAACTCACTCGAGAATAAAATACCTCATCCGTACATTGCCTCTTACCTTGGAATAACAAATATTTCTCTTAGTAGACTACGAGGTGATTTAGCAAAAGAATAAGTTGCCTTTTTATCAAATGTTAATGAAATAGTAGTTTTGGTCATCTATTTTTGCAAAGAAATAAAAAAAAGGAAATAAGCGAATGAGGTGGCTAAAAATGATTTTAAGTATACCGATATTTTTAGGATTAGTATCTTGCATACAAGTTCCACAAACAATTCAATTTGATAACTCAATACCTTACACTGAAATAGATGGCTATAAATTCCACACTAAAACTTATGGAAACCCTATATCAACACCAATTATTATTATTCATGGTGGTCCCGGCGGTGATTACGAATACTTAAAATCTCTAAAAGAATTATCAACCGATTATTATGTAATTTTTTATGATCAAAGAGGAACCGGACTTTCGCCCCGAGTTGAAAAAGATCAACTCACTCTTGAAACTAGTTTAGCAGATTTACACTCTATTATCAATCATTTTTCAAAAGGCAGAAAAGTAAAACTTATCGGGCATTCTTGGGGTGGAATGCTTGCAATAGGTTATTTATCTCAACATCCGAATATGGTATCGCAAGCTGTTGTTGTAGAGCCGGGTATGCTTGACCCTGAATCGGCTAAAGTATTTGTAGAAAAAATAAAAACATTCCAATCCCTTTCAGATATTTTTGATCTTATAAAATATATTACTCTATATCCATTTGTTTGTAAAGAAGACGGACATGAAGGATATGATTATGTTATGACAAAATTAATGAATAGAAGTAAACCCGGGGATCCTTACCAATGCAAAGGTGAAGCAATGCCTCCGAATATATTTAAGCGTGCCGGTTATGAAGCATTTAACAATATGTTAAAACCGGTAATGAATAACCCTGCAATTTTTACTTATGATTTAACTGAAAATATATCAGAATATTATGGTGATTTAATAATGATTAGCAGCGAATGCAGTACGTTTGGTTATTCATTTCAAGAAAAATATCATATCCCAAAACTTCCTCCGCAAACTATTCATGTTAAAGCAAAGAATATGGGACACAATATGTTAACACTAAATCCGGAATGGAGTTTGAAAATCATACGAGATTTTTTTGTAAATAAAATAAATGCATATTATCCTTTGCACCTGAAATATCTTAATATTTAATAATGCTGAAATTTTTCATACCAAAAAACATCGGGATTTTGAAAGCCTAATACTAATTTTACAAAGCTTCTCCATCTAATACAATTTCCCGAGAAAAACACTTATCGTTGCTCCACTTAATACTTCTTCGGCATTTAGATCTGCAAAAACATTTAACCCGATGCCAAAAACTTTTCCGACTTTCCAAAATAGTTGCGAACTTATTTCTACACCTAAGGTTGGAATAATATACTTTTTAGTAGTTACTTTTTTCTTAAAGAAACCACCTGTAGATGTAGCTCTGTAACCTGTAAGATAAGCTAAACCAGCCGAGATTGAAGTATGATAAGTATCATTTCTGTTTGCAATTCCTATTAACGCACTGTAATCGTAAAACTCTTTCCAATTATGTGAAAAAAGCCAACTGTCTCTATAAGAATGTCCGGTTATTTGGAAAGTATAAATAACATTTTCAGACTGCAAAATAACACTTGTGTTAAACGCTTCGGAACCAATTGCACTCCACCCTAAACCTCCGTTAGCCCAATACAGCATTTCAAGTGTACCGGTTTTCTTTTGTGCATGCAAAGGAAATAAAATAAAAAAAAATAAGAAGAGGAATTTCGTGTAAAATAAACTAATATTTTTCATCACCTGCCTCTTTGATTTTATTTAAAAAATTTTAAGTCTCTATTTTCAAAATGTATCAATGTAGACTAAAATAATTTATTTTCCATAATAAAAAGGTAAACGAGGTATTAAGAAGAAATACAGTTTAATCAAAGTAACACAAAATCAAATATTAAATCAAGAATAGTATTTTTAATCAAATGTTCAAATAAAAAACAATACTAAACAGATTACATTATAATTAAAACCTCCGGGGTTTTCCGCCTTGATGGACAGGTAACACCACGGAGGTTTAAAAAAATTACACTTTACATGAATATATTATTCCTCTTCCAAAAACGGATATCTGTAATCTGTTGGAGGAATAAAGTTTTCTTTAATTGTTCTCGGGGAAGTCCAGCGAATAAGATTTAAGTAACTTCCTGCTTTGTCGTTAGTTCCGCTTGCTCTTGCCCCGCCAAACGGCTGCTGACCAACTACTGCTCCGGTAGGTTTATCGTTTATGTAAAAATTACCTGCAGCGTTAACTAAAATTTTATCAGCTTGAATTACTGCTTCTCTGTCTTTTGCAAATATCGCCCCGGTTAAGGCATAAACTGATGTTTCATTACAAATGTGCAATGTTTCTTTATACTTTGCAGTTGGATAGACGTAAATAGTAAGTACCGGACCAAAAATTTCTTCTTCCATTGTTTTAAATTTCGGGTCAGTAGTTACAATTACTGTCGGCTTAATAAAGTATCCTTTGGAATCATCATAATTTCCACCTGCTATAATTTTAGCATTTTTAGCTTTTTTAGCAAAGTTGATATAACTTGTAATAGAATCGAATGCATTTTTATCAATAACCGCATTTACAAAATTTGTAAAATCTTCCGGTGGGCCCATCTTCAATGTTTTTATTTCCGCTAGTAAGAACTTTTGCAGTTTATTCCACATTGAAACCGGAACATAAGCACGTGAAGCTGCTGAACATTTTTGTCCTTGATATTCAAATGCTCCTCTAATCATTGCCGTTCCAACTTCTTTAAAATCGGCACTTTTATGGACAAAGATAAAATCTTTTCCGCCTGTTTCACCAACTATTCTTGGGTATGATTTATACTTTGCTATATTTTCTCCTACAATTCTCCACATACTTTGGAAAACCGGAGTACTACCTGTAAAATGAATTCCGGCAAAGTGAGGGGAATTCATAACCGGGTTACCAACTTGACTACCCGAACCGGGAACAAAATTTATTACTCCATCGGGAACACCGGCAGCTTGAAATAATTTCATTAACCAATAACCGGTATAAACTGCACTGGAAGCAGGTTTCATTAATACAACATTTCCCATCAATGCAGGAGATGTTGGTAGGTTACCAGCAATTGATGTAAAATTAAAAGGAGATACAGCAAATACAAATCCTTCCAAAGGCCTGTATTCTAATTTGTTCCACTGTCCATCAGGTGAATGAGGCGGCTGCTCTCCGTATATTTGCTGAGCATAGTAAGCATTAAACTTAAAAAAATCAATAAGTTCACAAGCAGAATCAATTTCTGCTTGGAAAGCATTTTTACTTTGAGCCAACATTGTAGCAGCATTCAAAGTGTTTCTCCAATAAGGCGAGGCAAGCAAATCACCAGCCTTTAAAAAAATTGCAGCACGTTCTGTCCAATCCATTGCTGCCCAACTCTCTCTGGCTTTTAAAGCTGCGTCAATTGCCATTTCTACTTCTTTTTTACCGGCTTTATGATATCTTCCAATAACTTTCTGATGATCATGAGGAATTACACAATCAGCCATATTTCCGGTTTTAATTTCTTTGCCGCCAATTATTAATGGAATTTCTAAAACTTGGTTTTTTAATTCCTCTATTCTCTTTTTTAAAGCAGCTTTTTCCGGTGAACCAGGTGCATAACTTTTAATTGGTTCATTCTTTGGAAGGTTAATATTAAAGATAGAATTACCCATTTTTTCTCCTTCTTAATTTTCGTATAAACTATTAAACTAATAATGAAAATGTAAGAAATTAAATGCATATCAAAAAGAGAATTTGGATATGTTCTTGTTTTTAAAGGTAAAGAATTGTAATGATGTTATTACATATTTATGAATTTAACGAGGAATTTTATCCTTTTTAATTTGACAAAAATTATTTTTGATTAAAATTAATTATACAGTAATATATTTATCAACATTTTCTGCAACTGCT
The DNA here is from genome assembly GCA_024275455.1 of Bacteroidota bacterium. Taxonomy (GTDB): domain Bacteria; phylum Bacteroidota; class Ignavibacteria; order Ignavibacteriales; family Melioribacteraceae. The sequence goes on from JAJRZB010000004.1 coordinate 6,404, forward strand.
CTTCCTTCGTTTATTGCCCAAACAACTAATGACTGACCTTTCCGCATATCTCCTGCAGCAAAAATACCGGGAATATTTGTCATTCTGTTTTTATCAGTTTTAATATTGCTTTTTTCATCCAGTTCAATATCCAGTTCTGTAATAAGCTTATTTTTAATCGGTCCGGTAAAACCCATAGCCATTAATACTAAATCAGCATTAAGTGTAAATTCAGTACCAGAAATTTCATTCATAGGTTTAATTCCCGTTAGCGGATCTCTATCACCAAATTTGAGTTTTACTGCATGAAGTTTTGTTACGGTTCCATTTTCACCGGTAAACTTTTTTGTCATAACACTGTATATTCTTTCACATCCTTCCTCGTGTGAAGTAGAGTTACGTTCAACCAAAGCCCATTGCGGCCAGGGATTATCTTCCCTTCTATCTTTTGGTGGTTGAGGTAATAACTCTAAATTAACAATTGATTTTGCGCCTTGCCTCCTTGCAGTTCCAATACAATCGGAACCGGTATCCCCTCCGCCAATTACAACTACATTTTTATCTTTTGCCGTTATTCTCTTTCCATTAAAAGTCTGTCCCATATCACTTCTATTCTGCTGGGTAAGATATTCCATTGCAAAATAAATTCCATTAAGATCTCTACCTTCCACATCTAGATCCCTTGGTTTTTCTGCTCCTCCGGCTAAAACTACCGCATCAAATTTTTC
>JAJRZB010000313.1 GCA_024275455.1 Bacteroidota bacterium
GGGTTAACCCAGTTTTGGGAAAATTGGAATATGCCTTTAGAAGGCAGCATAACAACCGCAATATTTTTCGGTTTTGCAGCATCAATGCTTGGAATCTCCGGATTTGAAAGTTCGGCAAATTTTGTTGAAGAACAAGAAGCCGGGGTTTTTCCTAAAACATTGAGAAATATGTGGGTTGTTGTTAGTGTTATAAATCCCTTAATGGCTTTTTTGGCTCTTGCAACTGTTCCTATTCCTGATGTTAAAGAAGTTTACAACACAACATTACTTTCACATATGGGTGAACTTTCGGCAGGTACTTGGCTTTCAATAATAATTTCAGTTGATGCTGTTTTGGTTCTCAGCGGGGCTGTATTAACTTCTTATGTGGGTGTTTCCGGTTTGTTGGAAAGAATGACACTCGATAGAATTCTTCCGCAGTTTTTCCTTAAAAAGAATAAGCACGGAAGCTCATACAGAATTATCTTAATGTTTTTACTTCTTAGTGTTTCGGTTTTACTTATTACTAACGGAGAAGTTAAATTGTTAGCCGGAGTTTATACTATTTCATTCCTTTCGGTTATGACCCTTTTCGGGATAGGAAATATTTTACTTAAAGTGAAAAGATCTAAATTACCTCGCCCCGAGAAAGCGGGCTGGCTATCGGTTATTATTGCAATTACTGCTGTTTCTATTGCATTAATCGGTAATGTAATTATGGAACCTGAACCGGGATTACCTAAAAATAGTACGGTCTTTTTGGAATATTTTATTCCGGCAATGATTATTATTTTTATAATGTTGAGACGAACATTACTTCTGAAGGTATTGTTAAAAATAATCCAATATCTTTTTGAACCGGTAAGAAGATTTGTTTTAAGAACCAACAAGAACATCCTTAAAACAATTGATACTATAAATTCTCAGGAATTTGTGTTTTTTACAAAAGGAGACAGTGTTGAAACTCTGAACAAAGTTATGCTTTACATTCAAAATAATGAGCATACCAACAGACTGAAAATTGTAAATGTATTGAAAGATGGAGAAGAAGTTCCTAACAAATTACTGACTGATTTGGAAGTGTTGAATAGAGAATATCCGAAAATAGAAATTGAATTTGTTAAAGAAAAAGGTGAATTCGGACCGGAGCTGGTACAAAAATTATCTGAAAAATGGAATATTCCGATTAATTTTATGTTTATCGGATCTCCGGGAGACAGGTTCCCTTACAAAGTTGAAGAATTAGGTGGAGTAAGGTTAATTATTTAGTATAAGTAAATAAATTTTGAAATAAAACTCTTTGTTTACCCTATAAAATCTAATTATTTTTATAATTATTAATTAAAAATTATCGCTATGAGAATAGGAATTCCAAAAGAAACTTTACAAGAAGAAAAAAGAGTGGCATTAGCGCCTGCAGGTGTAGATGCACTTGTTAAAGCAGGTCATACTGTCTTCATAGAAAATGAAGCGGGCTTGGGTAGTCACTTTACAAATCAAGATTATGAAAGTGTTGGAGCAACTATTGTTTACAGTCCCGAAGAAGTTTATCAGAGATCAGAATTGATTACCAAGGTTACTCCCTTAACCGATGATGTTGTTGGATACATTCAGGATAACCAAATACTATTTTCTTTTTTGCACTTAGCAGTGGGAAGAAAAAATATTATTGATAAACTATTGGAAAAGAATGTTACGGCAATAAGCTATGAACTTATTGAAAAAAATGATAATCTGCCTGTACTTCAATCGATAAGTGAAATTGCTGGGCAGCTTGCCATACAAGTAGGCAGTAAATTTCTAAAAAGTGATGTGCCCTCCGGCAGAGGAATTCTACTAGGCGGAATACCGGGTGTTGCACCTGCCGCAGTAGTTATTCTCGGAGCGGGTGTTGTAGGGTTTAATGCTGCAAGGGCGGCTTATTCCATGGGAGCACAAGTAATTGTTTTGGATAAAGATTTAAGACGTTTAAGAAGGATAGAGCATTCACTTTCAAAAAATATAACCACTGTGGTTGCAAATCCTTTAACTCTTGCACGCGGAGTAAAATTTGCAGATCTTTTTATTGGAGCCATTCAAATAAAAGGGGAAAAATCACCGCATTTAGTAACTGAAGAAATGGTTAAAACCATGAAAGAAGGTGCTGTAATTGTGGATGTTGCAATAGATCAGGGCGGTTGTGTTGAAACAAGTTATCCCACAACAATTTCCAATCCTACATTTATAAAACATAATGTAATACACTATTGTGTACCTAATATTCCTGCTCTGGTTGCAAGAACTGCAAGCTACGGGCTAACGAATGCATCAATTGAATATGTATTGAATATAGCGAATAATGGTTTGTCAAATGCTCTATTAGGTGATGTTGGGTTATCTAAAGGTGTTTGCACATATAACGGCTCTTGCTCAAATGAAATAATTGCAGATACTTTCGATCTTGAATATAGAAGGTTGCATATATTTTCAACAAATTAAGTAAAAAGTGAATAATAATGACAGAAGAAATAAAAATAAATAAACCGAAAAAATTATCATGGAGAGAAAAATACAAATCAAAAGTATTTTCTTCCGATGATGCACTTAAAGTAGTTAAATCCGGGGATAAAATTGTAATTCAACCGGGTTGTGCTGCTCCAATGGAATTAATAAGAGCTTTGGTTAGAAAAAAAGATGAACTTATGGATGTGATTTTATATCATATTCTTATTGTGGGCGATCTTCCCTATACAAAACCGGGAATGGAAAAACATTTTAGACATAAAGCGTTTTTTATCGGAGGCAATACAAGAAAAGCTGTTAACGAAGGAAGAGCTGAGTTCATTCCAATTTACCTTTCCGAAGTTACTATGCTTTTTAAGAATGGAGTTATTGTTCCCGATATAGCTTTAATTAATGTTTCACCTCCCGATGAACACGGATACTGCAGTTATGGAATTGAGGTGGGGAATATTAAAACACCCACCGAAAAATCTAAAATTATAATTGCTCAGATTAATGATCAAATGCCGAGAGGATTAGGTAACAGTTTTATCCATCTTAATAAAATCGATTTTATCGTTGAACATAGTGAACCATTAATGGAACTTCCTCAGGTTGATCCAAATGCTAGCGAATAAGTTTTGGCTGCCTATGATAAAATTGGTCAATATGTTGCGGAAATGATTGAGGATGGTTCTACTCTGCAAATGGGAATTGGAGCAATTCCCGATTCCGTAATGAAATATTTAAAGAATCATAAGGATATCGGAATTCACACCGAGATGTTTTCCGATGGTATTGTAGAACTTGTGGAAGAAGGCATTATAAATGGAGAGAAAAAAACTCTGCATACTGGTAAGATAATAGCAGGATTTGTTTTAGGTACTAAAAAATCATTTGATTTTATTGATAATAATCCGATTTTCGAATTTCACCCTCAGGAGTATGTTAATGATCCGTTTATTATTGCTCAAAACAATAAAATGATTGCTATTAATTCTGCCATAGAAATTGATTTAACCGGGCAAGTTTGTTCTGATTCAATAGGTACAAAATTTTATAGCGGTATTGGCGGGCAGGTTGATTTTATTAGAGGAGCAGCACATTCTGAAGGGGGTAAACCGATTATTGCTTTACCTTCAACAACTAAGGATGGAAAAGTTTCGAGAATTGTTCCTACATTAAAAACCGGTGCCGGCGTAGTTACATCCAGAGGTGATGTACATTATGTTGTTACAGAATACGGTGTGGCAAATCTGTTTGGAAAAAGTATTCAAGAAAGAGCTAAATCTCTTATCAAAATTGCACATCCTAAGTTTAGAGACGAGTTAACTGAATTTGCAAAAAGTACATATTATATTTAGGTTAAAATGGTAGGAGTTATTGGCGATATTCACGGATGTTTTCATACCTTGCACGATCTCTATCATAAAGTAGAAGACAAATATCCGGAAGCGGAAATATTTGCTGTGGGAGATTTGGTTGATAGGGGAAAATTTAGTTTGGAAACAATTGAATATGTAAAAAGAAAAAAAATTAAATTTACACCGGGTAATCATGATTATATGTTTGCACACTTTTTTGAACATCCCGGAAGTGTTTTTGCAAGAACCTGGATTCATAATGACCACGGACCTACTTTAGCTGCTTATGAATTTGAGCCGGAAAAAGTCTGGGAACATATTGAATTTATTAATTCTCAACCACTGTTTATTAATCATGAAGATTGTTTTATTTCTCATGCTGGTTTTTCATCATTTTATAAAAGAAATTTACCCTCGGGTTATAAAAATAATTTGGATGAGGTAGGTAAAATTATAAATGAAGAATATTATAATGAACACGGTGTTATGTGGAATAGAGATAAATTACTGAACTTGGGCAAACTTCAGGTAGTTGGGCATACTCATGATGTTGAAACCAGATTTGACAAACGATCTAATGCACTATATATTGATACAGGCGCTTTTAGAGGCAATAAATTAAGCTGTGCAATTATTGAAAAAAGTAGCATAATTGAAATAATATCTGTTGAGACAGATCATAGAGACATTTTTGGAGGATTTTTAAAAAAAGTAGTGGTTAAATAGGTATAATTTTTTGACTGTTTTGATCGATAATTGATAATTATAATAGAATTGGATATTTTTCATCCCTTTAATTTATAGAAGGAGGCAATATAGAGTAATTTTTACAATAATTAGTATTCTCTAATAGTTTAGGTTTTCTGTTAATTTGATTTTTGAGAATAAAAAACGGACGTTTTTATTTTTAGTATTAATTACTATTGTATTTTTATCTACTTTTGGGTTTACTAAACCTGCAGAAGTAAGTGAAGAAATTAATATTGCCGATAATTTTTCGGGTAAATTAGACCCTGAGTTTATTTCAAGGCTTAATGCCGAACACTCTTTTACTTCTCCCCCCGATACAAACGATATTCAAGCCAGATTAGATTCACTTAGAGCTGATTCTATTAAAAAAGGTTTAATTGAAATTGATCCGACTAAAATTGATTCAACTGCACGTATTAAGAATTTTAAATATGTACGAAAAGATAACCGCTTTTTAACTTTCGATCCTGAGCGCAAAAAAAGTTTTTATGCATATCCATCACAACAGTATATTAGAAGAACAGTTGAATTAGATTCAACAGGTAAATATGTAATTATTAGAGAACTAATTGCTAATAACGAAATTAGGTATCCTTTAAAAATTCCGTTGGAAGATTATATAAAACTAAAAATGGAAAGTGTTAAAAGAGGATCCTGGGAAAAATTAGGTTATAAATATACCCTTAAGAGCAGTAAGGATGATTTAGGTCAGTTACTAAGCGATATAACAAATATCGAAATACCATTACCAAGTGTTTCGTTTTTAAGTATTTTCGGACCGCCTAAAATTAACTTAAGAATAAACGGGGCTGTAGATATTAGAGGAGCCTGGCGTAATGAAACAACGGAAGGTGTTACTGCTTCGCTGCTGGGCAATACCAGAAACGAACCCGATTTTAAACAACAAGTACAAATAAATGTAAACGGTACAATTGGTGATAAATTAACAATTTCTGCAGATTGGAATACCGAACGAACTTTCGAATATGAGAATCAGCTAAAATTACATTACAAAGGTTATGATGATGAAATAATTCAGAGTGTTGAAGCAGGGAATGTATCACTTCAAACTTCTCCGCTTGTTGGTGGTGGTGAAGCTTTATTCGGAATTAAAGCACTTTTTCAATTTGGACCTTTTACACTAACAGCCTTAGCTTCTCAAAAGAAAAGTGAAGTAGAAGAGGTTTCTGTTTCAGGCGGTTCGCAAAAAAATGAATTTGAAATCCATGCTTATGATTACTCCCAGAATCATTATTTTGTTGATTTGGCTTATGCCGATACTTCTAATCTAAATTTATTTGAAAGATACTACGGAAATGCCAATCCTGATTTTGTTAAAGAATACCACATAAAAGAGTTGGAAGTATGGAAAACAACATCAGCTAAAGTTAATATCGGTGAGGAGAGAAAAGGTAATGCTTTTATTGATCTGCCTCCAAGACAGTTAGTTGAATTAAACCAAACCTATGATGATTCTTACAGAAATATAAATGTAGATGCCATACCCGGCAGAAATGTTATTAATGATCGCTTTGTTCCAATGGTTGAAGGTGTAGATTATACTTATAATTCTGATGCAGGCTTTATAAGTTTTAGAACACAAATTAATGATCAAGATGCTATAGGAATTGCTTACAGAGTAGAAGGACCAGAAGGGGATGTGGATGATTATTACGGCGAGTTTCTGAGAGAAGTTAGCAATGATACTTCTACTGTTATTGTTCTAAAATTAATTAAACCGAGAAACTTAAAACCGGGTGGAGATTTTGATGATGCATGGAGGCTTCAATTAAAAAATATTTATTCTGTTGGTGGCAGGGATGTTAAGAAAGAAGGGTTTAAATTAGATATCGTATACCAGATTGCGGGTCAAGAACCGGTTAATACAATCGAAGGCGAAAATATCATTGAAAAATTTGGACTTGATAAAACTGATGAAAGCGGGACCGGCGGACCTGACGGTGCATTTGATTGGGATATTGGAAGAACTATACTTACAAGCACCGGTGAAATAATTTTTCCCGTACTGCAGCCTTTCGGGGTTGATTTTCCGTTTGATAAGGAATTATCATTTCAAGCGGTTTACGATACCTCTGTAACATTTGCAAAGCAAGATAAACTGCATGATAAGTTTGTAATTGTAGGCGAATATTCTGCCGATGCCTCCTCGGTTTATAACATTGGTTTTAACGTTGTAGAAAACTCGGTAAAAGTTTTACTAAATGGTGCTGTTCTTGTTGTAGGGAAAGATTATTCAGTCGATTACAATATTGGTCAAGTAATTATTAGAAATGAAGATGCACTTGTTCCCGGAGCAAACTTAAAAATTACATATGAAAAAAATGATTTATTTCAACTTGCCTCCAAAACATTACTTGGGTTAAGAGGTATTTATGATTTTAGTAAGAAAACTAAATTAGGATTTTCATATTTAAATCTTAATCAAACTACACTGAGTGATAAAGTTCGTATAGGTGAGGAACCGCTTAGTAATTCAATATTCGGACTTGATTTCCAAACCGGATTTGATATGCCGTTTGTTACAAAAGGATTAAACAATATTATTTCTACAAAAGTAATGTCATCGTTTAACCTTAAAGGTGAATTTGCTTATATGAGTCCCGATCCCAACACTAAAAAAAGTAAGATTGCCAGTGATAAAAAAGAAAGTATTGCCTATGTAGATGATTTTGAAGGGGCGAAAAGAACAATCCCGATTGGAGTAACTTACGGAGGTTGGAGAGATATTAGTGTCCCCGACCGAATACCTGGACATGAGAACGATGATTTATCGAAACAAGAACTAATGAGTTTTAAAGCTAAAAGTTACTGGTTTAACTTTATTCCCTCCGATGTAAAGCCTGAACATATTTGGGGAAATAGGAAAAGTACATCCACAAGAAACAATCAAGTTACCGTACTTGATTATGTTTACGATCCGGGTGCAAGAGGAACTTATAATTATACACCCTCTTTGGAAAATAAAGAAAAGAATTGGGGTGGAATAATGAGACCTCTTTCTTCAACGGCAACTAACTTGGTTGAAGAGAATATTGAGTTTATCGAGTTTTGGTTAAATATTCCATACGCTCCTGAAGATACAAAACTTATTTTTGATCTCGGACAGATCAGTGAAGATATTATTCCGAATAATAAATTTGATTCGGAAGATTTATATCCTTACAATGAAATTCTTGATGAAGGTGAAGATGTTGGTCTTGACGGATTAACAAATGCGGAAGAAATTGCTATTTACGGTGACATAGACGGAACAGGAGATCCCAGTAATGATGATTTTAGATTTACTTTAAAATCTAATATGACAATAGAAGATTACAGCACATTAAATGGAACTGAAGGAAACGGTACTTTAAGTGAAAGAGGAAGATTACCCGATAGTGAAGATATGAGAACAAATAACTATGGTGTTGATAAAGTTAATAGTTATTTTCGTTATGAAGTACCGATTGATACAAGCAGACAAAGAAATAAATTTATAAGCGGTGGAGGAGATAATGCCGGTTGGTACCAGTTTAGAATTCCGCTTAAAGAGTTTACGGATAAAATCGGAAATCCAAGTTTAACACAAGTTGAAGTAGTTAGAATGTGGGTAACAGGCATTGAAGAACCTATGAGATTGAGATTTGCCGA
>JAJRZB010000314.1 GCA_024275455.1 Bacteroidota bacterium
GAAGGTCAGATTTATTTGTTAAACATACATAGATATAGTGCATTAATATTATTAGTTTTAGTTATTATTCACACCGGAGTTTTTAAAATATCTGCAAAATAATATTTAATAAAGAATTCAATCATAATTTTTACCGGAGTTACTTCAATGTTAAGAAATAAAAATATTCTTTTTTTACTATCATTCTCAATTCTACTTATCTTTTCTCAAAATATTTTTGCTCAGGATTTAGTTCCAATCAAAATTGATTTACCAAAAGCTATGTTTGTTGGTACACCCACAAATATGTCAATTGAAAAACTTGAGAAACCACTCGGCAAACCAAGACCACCATTTTTGGCGCCAAAAGGGACAAAAAATGTTGCCTTGGGAAAAACTGTTTTTAGTACTGATGATATGCCGATTATTGGTGAAATTGAATTCATTACTGATGGAGACAAAGATGCCGACGAAGGTTATTTTGTTGAGCTTGGACCTTTTACCCAACACATTACAATTGATTTGGAAAAAGAATATAATTTATACGCAATTTTAGTTTGGCATTATCATAAACAAGCCAGAGTTTACTTTGATGTTATTGTTCAAGTTGCAGATGACAAAGATTTTACAAAAAATGTAAGAACACTTTTTAATAATGATTTGGATAATTCTAGCGGTCAAGGGAAAGGTACTGATTGGCATTATGTTGAAACTTCCGAAGGAAAACTTATTGATGCAAAAGGTGAAAAAGCCCGTTATGTCAGGCTCTACAGCAAAGGGAATAATAGTAACGATTTAAACCATTATATAGAGGTTGCGGTTTACGGCAAATAAAAATAAAATATTAAAATTAAATGGCGGTTTCATTTTTGTAATCGTCATTTTTTTTGCCCTTTTTCTGAGGACATACAAACTTGATATTCGTCCGATGCATACTGATGAAGCTGTACATGCTATTAAGTTTGGAGAGCTTCTTGAAAAAGGAACCTACACTTATGACCCAATCGAATATCATGGACCGACATTAAATTACTTCACATTAATTTCCGCATATCTTTCCGGAGAAGATAATCTACAGAATATTAGTGAAGTTACTTTACGATTAGTGCCGGCAATTATTTCTTTATTACTTATTGCTTCATTGCTTCTATTATACACTAAGAATAATATTTGGCTTATATTATTAACTGCATCTTTAATTACAATTTCTCCGGTATTTCAATTCTACAGCAGATACTACATTCAAGAAGTACTTTTAGTAACTTTTAGTTACACTAGTATATTTACTTTTTACAGATACTTTTTAACAAAGAAAATACTTTGGCTAATTCTTTCCGGTATGTTGGTAGGCCTTACTTTTGCAACAAAAGAAACAAGTATCATAACCTTTTTTGCAGTATTTACATCGTTATTTTATTTCTACATTATAAGTAAAGATTTTAGAGAAAAGATTAAAACTCCTAAATTTCTTATTATTTTATCTGCACTTACCGCAGCTTCAATAGCAATACTTTTCTATTCTTCTTTCTTTCAAAACCCAAGAGGAATAAGTGATTCTGTTTTAACTTATTTCAATTATTTTAACAAAGCCGGCAATAATATTGCGCATAAACAACCTTGGTATTACTATATAAATCTAATTTTATTTTCAAAAACCGATTTAATTTTTTATTCAGGTATTCCGGTATTTATTTTTACTATTATCGGATTTTACTTCGCATTTACCGATAAACGAGAAATAGAAAACATTTACTTTTTTAAGTTTATTGCAATTTTTAGTATTACACAAGCTATGGTTTATTCATTCATCTCCTATAAAACACCTTGGCTTATATTAAATTTTTGGATAGGATTTTTAATTTTAGCAGCTTTCGGTATTTTTCAGTTATTCGCAATGTTAAATAATAAGTTTTTAAAAACTATTTTATCTGTTTTTATAGTTTTAGTTTTTGTGTATAACATTTATCAATTGTACTTAACATCTTTTAAGTATCCATACCAACCGGAAAATCCTTTTACATATTATCAACCAACCCCGGATATAATTTTACTTTCCAACAAAATTATTAGTATTGCCGAAGCAAATTCTGATAGTAATAATATATTGATAAATGTTATTGTAAATAATAACGATTATTGGCCATTACCTTGGTATTTAAGAATGATTAGAAATGTTGCTTGGAATAATCATGTGCCGAATAATATTTATAAATTCCCCATTATTATTGCATCTCCTAATTTTGAAGATGAGATTATAAATAAGCTTTATAGCATTCCTCCACCGGGAAAAAAGAATTTATATGTACCTTTATCCCAAAAATATTTTTCACTTAGACCAAATATAGAAATCAGGGGTTATGTACAGAAAAAATATTATGATTTTTATTTAAGATCATTTGAAAATAATAATTTATAACATAAAGCAAGTATGTCATTAATAAACAACAATTTCAAAAACAATATTTATCGTTTTTCTCATCAAGCAATGAATACAATATTTGAAATAGTTATTGATAATGAGGAAAAAGTATATGCTGAGCAAGCCTCTAATGCTGCCTTTGAAGAGATTGACAGATTAGAAGAAGAACTAAGCCGTTTTCTTCCTAATAGTGAAGTTGCACGAATTAATTCATTAGCCGTTGGTGAAGAGTTAAGATTAAGTTCTGATGTTTTTGAATGTTTAAATATTGCAAAACATATTTATAATATTACCAAAGGAATATTTGATATTACTGCAGGTCATATTATAGACTTTTGGAAAACAACGGAAGGTAGTAACAATAATAAATTAAAAGAATCCGTTTTTAATAATTTTGGTATGGATAAAATTATACTTGATGAAACTAATTATTTACTGACTGCATTAACCAATGATATTAATATTGATCTTGGCGGAATTGGAAAAGGTTTTGCCATTGATAAGGCACTTGAATTATTGACTGAATGGGATATTACTAATGCTCTTATTCATAGTGGCAGTACTGTTAAAGCCAAAGGGATACTTACCGGCAATGAAGGTTGGCCAGTTTCAATCAGTAATCCATCAAACTCCACACAGACAATTGCAGAAATTATTTTAACCGATAATTCCATAAGTGGTTCTGGAAAACAAAAAGGTACACATATAATAAATCCGAAAACTACCCTACCAATAAAGGATAATGCCGGTGCTTGGGCAGTAACAGAATCGGCGGCAATATCAGATGCTATGTCAACTGCATTTATGATTATGCCAATTGAGGATATCTCTAATTTCTGCAATATTCATAATGAAATTTCTTGTATTGTTATTAAGAAAGAGATTTTCAATATTATAAAGAATGATATATTTATTTCAAATAATTTTCACGAGAATATTATTTTGAATATTGTATTATAATTACTGATACAATAACTTTATAAAATCTGCAATTATTTTCTTAGAACTACCTGAAATGCTTAATCTACTATCTCTATCACACTTCCAAGCAACCGGAAATTCAAGAATTTTGTAACCTTCTTTTATTGCTAATAGTATAAATTCAATCTCAAACAAAAACCCCGTAATAGTTATTTTCTTAAAAAGTTTTCTAGCAACATCACCATTATAAATTTTAAATCCACACTGGGTATCGGTCATCTCTTTAGGAATTTTAAGAAATAGTTTAATAAATAACGCAAATATCTTTGAAATAATCTTACGATCAAAATCTTGTTCCTTTAGTATTTTAGCACCACTAATTTTTCTGGAACCGTTTGCAATATCACATTGCCCGGTTTCTATTAATTTAATTCCAAATAATGCGTTTTTAAACGGAACAGTTAGTCCGGCATCTGTATACATCACAATTTTACCGGAAGAATTTAGTACTCCTTCACATACTGCTCTTCCCTTTCCTAAATTGGTTGTAAGCTTTAGTATTGTTAAAGCAGAGTTAATTTTATCTTTATGCAAGCTTGCAATTTCAATTGTATTATCGGAACTGCCATCATCTACAATAATAATTTCACCCTTATAATTAATAGCAGAAATAAAACTATCAGCTGCAAAAATATCTTCTGATATTTTATTCTGTTCATTATATACCGGTATGATGATGGAAATATCCATTGTTTTTTAATTTGATTTACTAAAAGGTGATGTCATTTCAAATGAATCAAATATTTCTCCCCTGGTTCCGTCTCCATTTACTTCTATTGCTTTAACTTTAATTTTCTTACCGTCAACTTCTACTAAAACATAATGATACCGATAATATTCTCCCCCATCAAATTCATCACTATTCGGATCTGCCGGATGATCAGGAATATCAATTTGCTCCCAATCATAATATTTATGATTATCCAGTCTTGAACCTCCCCCGCCAGAAATAATATATGCTGCATTATTTCCTTTCCCCGTTTCAGGATCATAAGGTGGGTGCGGTAATCCTCTCTCATAATCATGTGTATGACCCGAAAATACAATAGAAACATTATTCGCTTCAATTATAGGAACTATGTATTTTCGTAAAGGTGGTTCTCCGTCATAATAACCTCCCGACCAGCATTCGGAATAAGGTGGCTCATGCATTACCACAAAAATCCAATCACTCTTTTTTTGTGCTTCCTTTAAGTCTTCAATAAACCAATTATATTGCTGACTATAAGGGGAAATAATCGAGCCGTCGTCTCCTCCTTCTCCTTCATTTGGATCAAGAATGATAAAATGTGCGTTTGCATAATCAAAAGAAAAATAATATTCTGTACTCCCAACAGAACTTATGGGATGTGCTACATATTTTTCGAACGGTGGCACTTTTCTTTGTTTCCAAAATCCACCATATTCATGATTTCCGATTGAGATATAACTTGGAGTGGAATTACTGTAATGTCTTATTGGCAAAAAATATTCGTCAATCCACTCAGCAAGTATCGCTCCACGAGAAACTACGTCTCCTACATTAATTATAAAATCACTATTCTCTAAAGCAATTTGCTTCGATACATTTTCATGAATTTTTGGACGAGTTCTGTTATCTCCATAAACAATAAATTTAAAAGGTTTGTTTTTATCGGGTTTTGTCTTAAACTTTGAAACAGGACTGCTAATATTTTTACAAACAACTCTATAGTTATATAATTGATCAGGTTCTAATCCTACTAAAGTTAACTGATGCAATAAATTTGGGTTAGCTTCTTCAATAGTTTTTTTTGTTAATTCATCACCAATTCCATATTCAATAAAACCATATGTCGGGTAAACAGTTTCCCATTTAATTGTTATTCCTGTTTTTTCAGCTGATTGCAAATATGGCAGAATCAAGAACGCAGGATCAGCAGTTAATTTGTCCTCAACAACATCCAACTGATTATTTAGCAGTTCTAATTGTTCAGGTAAAGGTTTTTTATTTAATTTATTTAGTAAAACTTCTGAAAGAGTATTAATTGTTTCAACATCCGGTTGGGGATGACTTTTAAAATAACGTTCAACTCTATCAATCCTACTTAAGGTTTTCCTTATATCAGCTTGTAATTTGAATTCCTCTTCAGTAATTAAACTAACAGCACCTAGATTTCCAGGTCCTCCGTAATTAATTACTTTTATAGCTAATTTTATTTTTTTACTTGTATCAGCCGATGTTGTTAATATTATATTAAACCTTTTTTCTTCCGAAGTAATTTTTAGAACACCATTAACATAAAATTCACCTCTATCGTCAGTAACAAAAAATATCCTTAAAGCCTTATTCTGTGTTTCGAACCCATTAATTTCTTTCGGTATTTTAAAATCTGTTCGATACCATGCATGTTGTCCTTCCCCCTCCCATCTGTCCCCAGTAGTAATATTTTCCCAATTACTATCATCATAATCCGGTTTCAATACTTCATTAGATGCATATAGTTTTCTTTTCCACTTATTAATAGAAAAAGCTGAAGAATTAAGTGATAATTTATTTTTCTAATAATAAAATTTTGAATATCCTTTTGGCATTGCAATCAAATCTGCTTGATAGAAACTACAATTATAATCATGGTTTTGTGCTCTAACAGCGATTGTAAATTTTTTCCCGGCTTCTACATTCTCAGCCAAAATTGCACTACCATTATATTGGTTTGACTGAAAAATCTTTTTACCATTTACATAAATAATTCCAACCGGATCAATTCTAAATTCCATCAGAATATCCTTGCCTGCAAATTCATTAGGAATTGTAATTTCCTTCTTATACCATTTAACTAAATCCTTTTCCCACCAAATATTGTTTATTGACTCAGTATTCCACTTAGAGTCTGATGTTGAATTAAAAACTTCTTTAACATCTAAATCACCGGTATGTACTTGCCATAGGTCCAATTCTATAACCGGATGCGGATTAACAGACTGAATAATTATTTCATCTTGTGCAATTATAGATTTGAAGATAATAAGTATTAGAACTTGAACTGTAAAAAATATTCTTGAGTAATTCATTGTTTCCTTTTTTGTTAGTACAATTAATGTTTCAATTCAAACTCATCTAAAATTCCACCATCACTTCCATCTCCGTTCATTTTGCGAGCAGTAAATTTTAAGTTGTTACCATCAATTTCAACTACTACATAATGGTATTCGTAGTATTCACCTTCATCCGTCTCATTACTCTCTAAATCAGCCTCATGATCCGGATAATCAATCTGTTCCCATTCATAATATTTATGATTATCTAAATTGGAACCTCCTCCACCAGTTATAATGTAAACGGCGTTATTTCCTTTTCCAGTTTTAGGATCATAAGGAGGATGAGGTAAGCCTCTTTCATAATCATGAGTATGTCCGCTAAATACTATGTCAACATTATTCGCTTCTATTATTGGGACTAAATCTTTACGCAAAGCTATCTCTCCATCATACGGACCTCCTGACCATGCTTCTGAATATGGTGGTTGATGCATAAACACCATTATCCATTCACTTGATTTCTTTGCATTTTTTAAGTCTTGGATAAACCAATTATATTGCTGACTACCAACAGCAAGCCCGCGTCCTTTTGGTAATTCTGCTTTATTTGGGTCAAGAAAAATAAAGTGCACATTTACATAATCAACTGAATAATAATACTCTGTACTTCCTGTTGAGTTCAAAGGATTATTAACATATTTTTCAAACGGTGGAACTATTCGACTACCCCAATAACCACCATATTCATGATTTCCAATAGAAATGTAAGTCGGAATTGAACCACTTACATGTCTTAACGGATAAAAATATTCATCAACCCATGCCATTTGGTTACTGCCTGTGGTTACAACATCCCCAACATTGAGAATTAAATCAGCATTTTCTTTTGCCATCATTTTAACAAGGTTTTCATGAATTTTGGGATAGGATCTGTTATCCCCATAAACAAGAAATTTAATTGGTGAATCTTTAGTTTTTTTCGTCCTAAAGGTTTGCTGAATGCTATTAAGATTGAAACAACTAACTCTATATTGGTAAGTCTCTTCAGGTTTTAACCCAACCAAAGTTACTTCATGAATAGTTGAAGGTATTTTATCTTCTATAACAACGTTATCCAGATTACCTTCTTTACCATATAATACTTTCCCATAAGTTGGATAAACAGTTTCCCACATAATCGTTACTCCATCATCTCTTAAATTTTGAAGATATGGAGGAATTAAAAAAGCCGGTTGATTTGCTAACTCAGCTTCAACACTTTGGATTGCACTATTTACAAATGTTATGGAAGTTGAATAATCAACTTTTTTATTTTCTTCAAGAACATCGGCTACTTTATTAATGATTGACATATCCGGCTTTGGATGTCTTTCACAATAACGGTCTAAACGGTCTAATTTAATTTTCATATCACTATAAATTTTTCTTAATTTATATGCTTCATCGGTAATTAGTCTGGCATATCTTACATCACCCGTTCCCCATTCATTAATTGCTTTTATAGCTATTAAGTAAGAAGTGTCTAATGAAGCTGAATTAGTTAAAATAATATTGCCATCACCACCTCTAAATTGCTGATAGAATCTGCCGTTTACCCATATTTCCCCTTTATCATTGGTATTAACAATAAGCCTTATTGGTCTTCCTTCAACTTTAAATCCGTCTATACCGCGTGGAAGTTTAATTTCAGTTCTGTACCAAGCATGTTGCATTTCACCTCGCCATCCATTACCTGATGTTCTTTTTTCCCAATCGGAGTCATCAAAGTCTAATTGCGATGCACTATCACCGGCTTTCATTTTAAATTTCCAATTATTAATGGCAATTCCGGTTTTAGGAGGGAGTATGCGAAAAGTAGAAAGGAATTTACCGTAACCAACTGGCATACCAACTATACGAGCATTATAGAACCTGCTGTTATAACCACCGTTTTTTGTTCTAACCTGAATAGAATGTTTTTCACCAGCTTTAGCCGATAAAGATAATACACCTTTACCGTTATAACCGTTAGCTGTAAATACTTCTTTCCCATCAACATAAACAGTAGCAGATGGATCAACATGAATGTATAATATTACATCATATCCAGCTAAGTTACTAGGTATTTCAACTTCTTGCTTGAACCATTTTATACCTTGTTTTTCCCAGTTAGGGATATTTAATTTTTCGATCGCCCAAATTGAAGGGTTATTTGATAGAACTTCTTCAATTGTTAAATCACCTTTATGTGCATACCATTCATTAATTTCAAGATAGGGATGTGGTTCAAGTTCTTGAGTAATTGTTACCGGTTGAGCAAATAATATATTAACTGTTGCTAAAACAAAGATTTGTAATGAATATAATAATTTTTGGCAACTCATGTTTTTCTAATCCTTACTTTTATATAATTTTTAAATTAACTATTAGTTAAGGGAATGAAATATTATAATATATTGAACATACAATAACTTCATGAAAACAAGAAAGCTATAGAGTGTCATCCGAAAACAAATGTTTATTTCCTTTTATTATGCGTATTATTAAGTGACCTATGATTTTTATTTGAAGAAATCTCAAAAATATTCGAAATGAAAATTTTCCTATCCCGTTAAACATAAGGATTTGAAATTATCATTTTGAATCTTAAAAAATATTTCGGATAATTCTAAAGTAAGATTCTACAATTCTGTCATTGTGAAAATTTTATTTTCTTCTGTCAATAGTGATTTTATCTATTTCATTTCCATTAATATCAATAACATCAAGAACCGCATTATTATTATTTATATTTACTAAAACAAAATGTTCAATTTTATTATACTTAACTGTTTCAGGCTGAGGAGCATCTGTTTCATAAAGCCCTGCACCACCACCTGCAGTAGTTATGTAATGTACTCCATTCTTAAAGGCATGATGATAATGGTGATCATGTCCATTCATAAAAACTTGCACATTATATCTTTCAAAAAAATCGCCCCAAAATTTTCTTCTTTTATCAGTATCTTTCACCCTTGATTTTTTAATGCTATATAACGGTTGATGTTGGAATACAAAAATATAACCTACTTCTTTATGTAACTCCAATACCTTTGTTAACCATTTTTTTTGAGTAG
The DNA here is from genome assembly GCA_024275455.1 of Bacteroidota bacterium. Classification (GTDB taxonomy): domain Bacteria; phylum Bacteroidota; class Ignavibacteria; order Ignavibacteriales; family Melioribacteraceae. The sequence goes on from JAJRZB010000314.1 coordinate 9,475, forward strand.
TAAAATATTCACTAAAACTATCCTCCCAAAATTTATCACTATTTTCATCTGAAATATAACTTGGTTTGGATATCTCTTCCCCTTCACTATCCAATATAACAAACAGTGCATCTCCAACAGTAAAATAATAGTACCTTTCATTATTTGGTAAATCAAAAAAATCATAATAATACGGTGAGTCTTTTTCATGATTCCCAAGTACAGGATAATATGGAATATTTCTCATCAACTCTTTATTGATCTTAAAAAAATGCTCCCAATCATTTATATCTCTTCCATTGCCAACCATATCACCGGTATTAATTACAAACAGCGGATCTTTTTCGATTATTCTACTTACAATTTTTTTATGAATATCATGACGACTTCTGGTATCTCCAAGTACAACAAATTTAAATGGCTCAATTTTATCTGGGAATGTTTTTAATACCCCTTTGCCTTCTACACTACCGTTGTTAAGAATATCGTATGAATATTTAGTTCCCGGTCTTAATCTTCCCAAATGAATACTATGTTGTTTATATTCTCTAATAGGTTTAACATTTCCATCAGGATACGTTATTGAGGGTTCGCTTTCTAAGGTTGACCAACATATTGTTGCACTTTTAGAAGTAATTTGCTGAATATATGGTCCAAATATAATTTCACTTTTTTCCTGTCCAAAATTTAACGTGGTTATAACAATCAGAATTATAAAAAATATTTTTCTCAATTTAACTCCTGTCTTATATTAAATTTTAAAATCATTTGAATAAACTAAATTCCATGGTTTTCTAATTTCATCCATAATTTCCATTATTTGAATACTCTCATTAAGCGGCATAAAAGGTGATTCCTTCACTCCTTCCTCCATACAACGCATTACTTCTTCAGCTTCATAATTTAGAGCATTGCCTATTATTGGTTCCTCAAGTGTTTCAAGTTCTTTTCCATCTATAACTAAAGAAGCTTTCGTTGGAACAGCAAAAAGGTCATGTAGTTTTATATAACCTTCTGTTCCCAAAATATATGCTTCGTTAACAGCTTCCGTTCTAAGAGCAAATGATAAATCAGCAATTTCCCCTTTATCATATTTTAGAATTGCAACTCCCTGTTCATCAGAACCAATTTCCCCAATATGACTTAAACCAATAGATTTAACCGGTGATTTTTGAAATATCATTGAAGCAAATGAAATAACATAGACGCCTACATCCAGTAAACTCCCACCGCCAAGTTTCGGATTTAACTGTCTTGCCTCGTCCGGAAAATTACCACGTGAACAACGTGAAGCTTTAACCATACGGACATCTCCGATTTTTCCACTATTTATCCACTGCAATACTTTTTTAATTAAGGGGATATGACGAGGAATCATCGCTTCCATCAAGAATACATTTTCCTCACGAGCAACTCTAACCATCTCACGAGCTTCATCAGCATTAATGGCAAACGCTTTTTCACATAATACAGATTTACCATTCCTCATACACATTATACTGTTTTCAAGATGAAATGTATGTGGTGTTCCCACATAAATTATATCAACGTTCGGATCATTAGCTAACTCTTTATAAGAAGGGTAAGCTTTTGGGATATTGTATTTATCAGCAAACTCTTTTGCTTTTTGTTGGGTACGCGATGCAACAGCTACAAGTTCTGCTTGCGGCAGTATTTCCAAAGCTTCAGCAAATTTACCTGAAATATGTCCGGTACTTATAATTCCCCATCTAAATTTATTTTTGTCCAATGTATAAATTTTCTCCAATTAAATATTTTATAATCCAAGTACTACAATTCCAAAACCACTAAAAATAATAATCAATCCGGCAAGTGCATGATTATATTTTTCAAACCTATTAAAAGAAAACAACTTAAATCCTTTCAAAGATATTAGAACAATTCCAAGCATGGTTGCTATAGTAGTAATTGAAAATATAGTTATAACCATGATAACACCGTTAATACCAATATTTGCAGCCGGATATATTAGCAGTGGAATTAGAGCTTCGCATGGTCCGAAAACAAATATTACAAATATAATCCAAGGTGTTAAATTTGAGCTATCCTTACTTTTATGAATGTGAGCATGCTCAAGTGTATGGTTATGGTTATGAGAGTGAATAACTCCATCAGCATGTGTATGTAAATGGGTATGCACTTTTCCTTTAATCAACCTATTTATAGCCCAAATAAAGTAAACAACTCCAAAGGAAACAAGAGCCCAACCGGCAATTACTCCTCTATACGATTCAATTTCTTCAAGAATATTTAAAGCAGTCCCAATTGATATTCCAACTATTCCTAAGATAATAGAACCCAATACATGTCCGATCCCGGATAAAACTGTAACTAAAATTGTCTTTTGCTTTGACCATTTGCCTGCTTTTGCCATAGCAATAAACGGAATATAATGATCTGGGCCTAACAATGTATGTAAAAACCCAATTGAAAAAGCTGTATATGATAGTAGAAGTAACTCTTGGGACATAGATTATATTTTTTCGAATTTATCTTTAATTTAATAATTACTGTTAATCTTCAAATGCTGCATCAAATTTTATATTAGAAGGACTAAAATCTATATCTTTAACAAATTCATATGCTTCTTTAACACCATGTTCCCTTTCCATACCACTATCTTCCCATTCAACAGATAAAGGTCCACTATAACCAATATGATTTAACGCTCTAATAATTTCCTCAAAATTTACATCTCCGTGGCCTAAGGAACGAAAATCCCAGCCTCGGTCTTTATGCCCAAAATCTAAAAGTGAAGATAAAATTCCACTTTTACCATTTAATTGTAAAGCAGCATCTTTCATATGAACATGATAGATTCGATCTGAAAATTCGTATATAAACATTGCCGGATCAATCATTTGCCAAAGTAGATGACTCGGATCAAAATTAAACCCAAAAGCTTTTCTCCCGTCAATAGCTTCTATTGCTTTTTTCGTTGTAAATATATCAAAAGCAATTTCAGTCGGATGTACTTCCAAAGCAAATTTAACACCACACTCATCATATACATCTAAAATCGGATTCCACATTTCTGCAAAATATTTAAAGCCCTCATCAATCATTTTTGGAGATACCGGAGGGAAACTATAAAGCATATGCCAAATTGAAGAACCGGTAAATCCATTTACAATATCAATCCCTAAATTTCTAGCAGCACGTGCAGAATTTTTCATTGCTTCAACAGCCCATGCTCTTTTTTTCTCAGCATTACCGGCACAATCTTCTGGAGCAAATGCATCGGATCGCTCATCATTATTAGGATCACAAACTAATTGTCCTGCTAAGTGATTACTAATTGCAAAAAGTTTTAATCCATTTTTATTTAAAATATCCAATTGTTGTTTACAATAATCTTGGTCAACTGCAGCTTTATCCACATCCATGTGGTCTCCCCAGCAAGCTAATTCCAAGCCGTCATAACCCCAAGCAGAAGCTTTTTCGGCTAAAACTTCTAATGGTAAATCTGCCCATTGTCCTGTACAAAGTGTTATTGGTCTTGACATAGTTTTATTTCCTTATAACAATTAAATAGAAGTACATTTTTCATTTCCCTTTGAATTTTTAATAACAGCATCAATAAATTTCATTCCTCTTACACCATCATCAACATTTGGGAAATCTAAGATTAATTCTTCTTCAATTTCTTGATTAGATTCTTTGTAAATAATTGTATCTCCAAAATTTTTATAGATATTTGCAATTGCTTCCAACAATGCCTCCGGATGCCCGGATGGTAAACGAGTAGCACGAGCGGCAGCAGCGCTTGTATCAGCTACATATTGATGTCCGCGTTTCCAAACTTCCATAGGATTATCACCATCTCTAACAATAAGATAATTAGGGTCTTCTTGATGCCATTCAAGACTTTTCTTTTCACCGTAAATCCAAATTGCAAGATTGTTTTCTTCACCGACCGAAATTTGACTACAAAATAAAATACCTTTTGCTCCATTGTTAAAATGCAATAAACTATTAGCATCATCGTCTACAGGACGCCCTTCCACAAAAGAAGTAATATCCGCACTAACTTCTGTAATTCTTAAACCAGTCATATATTCCGCTAAATTTGCAGCGTGAATTCCAATATCACCAATACTTCCTCCGGCTCCGGTTTGTTTAGGATCGGTTCTCCAAGATGCTTGCATTTGTCCGCTTTTCTCTATTGCATTTGTCAGCCACCCTTGCGGATATTGAACTACCACTTTGCGTATTTCCCCAAGTTCTCCCTTTTTAATTAAATCCTTTCCAAGCTTAACCATTGGATAACCTGTATATGTGTGCATCAATCCGAAAACTTTACCGGTTTCTTCTACAATATTTTTCAATTCCAATGCCTCTTCTACGGATATAGTCATTGGTTTTTCACACATAACATGAAAACCGGCTTTTAGAAAGTCTCTTGCCATTGGGAAGTGCCAATTATTCGGTGTGGTAATCGATACGAAATCAATCCTCTGTTCCTTAGTTAAACTAAGCTCTCCTTCAATCATTTTTAGATAATCATCATAAATTCTATTTGGCTCAAGCATTAATTCTTTACCGGTTTGTCTAGATTTTTCAGGATCAATATCAAATGCTCCGGCAACAATCTCAATATTACCATCTATTCTAGCTGCTTTTCGGTGTACATCCCCAATAAATGCACCAGGACCACCGCCAGTCATCCCCATTTTTAATTTTCTGTAATTTTGACTCATTTAATTGAATTCTCCTTTTTAAATATTTTTAGTAAAAGATTTTACAAACCAAAATTTTATTCTAAATATGATTTAGCAAATAATATTCGCAAGATAAACAGATTTTCCTTCCAATATTCCCATAGGGATAGGCATAAAAAAATATTAAGTTAGAAATGACAAAATTTTCCCGTCATTCTTCACCAAACTTTATTCAATAATGTCTGCTTTGTACCCACCAGCTTTACGATCTCTAAAATACATAATACCAAAAATAATAGTCAAAATAATAGATAAAGGGGCAACTCTTCTAAACGAAATTTTACCACCGTAATTTTCAGCCGGACCTAATAAATTTTTAGCTGCAATGGCTGCCTCCGAACCGGGAGCAACAGCAATAGCACTACGTAAAGCATTGGCAGTTGAATATTTTGGTAACTTTCCATTTTCATTAACAGATTTAAGTATTTCCTCAGAAGCTTTTATAGCAGCATTAAAATCTGCTGCAGTTTTTTCACCTTTAGCATCTCTTAGAATAGGATATGTTTCAACAACTTGCTCAAGTACAATAGTAGTTTCTTTTGGTGTCAGTTTTTCATGAAGATAATTATCGGCAACACTTCCCATTACTGGAGATGTAACGAGTCCAACTATAATTGTACCAACTCCTCCAACTAAGGCAAGTGCCAACGCACCACCTTTCGGTATACGCTCAGAAGTAACTCCTAACATTGTAGGCCAAAAGTAGGACACGCCAATTGCAAATACAGTCCCAGCCATTATTGCCATTATTAAAGTTTCTGTATAGCTTAACCAAAACAATCCAATACCACTAATGATTGCAGACATCATTAAAATACCTGTCGGTGATAATTTATGTACAACCGGACCGGCTTTATAACGCATTATTGCCATTAATAAATTGATCCAGACTAATACTAAAATTCCATGTATCCCGGCAGATTCCAGTACAGCCGGTATCCAACGGTTCGGGCCTAATTCTATTGATGCAGTCATCATCATTGCAATAACTAATATCCAGAATAATGGTCTAAGAAGAGTGGATTTAATCATGTCTTTCCCGCTAACACCAGATTGTAATCTTTCAGTAGCCGGGAATAGTTGTCCGAAAAATAAATATCCATAAATTATGGTTGGAACAAGAATTACTAACAACTTTATTTGATAACTGGTAATTCCAATACTATCAAGTAAAAAAGAGATTAGACCACCAATAACAATTCCACCGGGGAACCAAACATGAAATTTATTTAACATTTCAGTTTTTTTATCAGGATAAAGTGTTGCAACCAAAGGATTAGCCGCAGCTTCAACTAAACCGTTGCCCATTGCTAAAACAAGTGCACCAATAAATAGAAAAGTAAATCCATTTGCAAAAAACATAATGAGCACACCTGCAACATGACCTATAAAAGCCAGACGTAATAATAATTTCATTCCAAGAACATCGCATAAAGGACCGAAGATGAAAATAGTAATTGAAAATCCCCAAAGAGCTGCACCGCCAATCCAACCGACTTCTGCATTTGTTAGAACAAAAATTTCTTTTAACGGTCCCATAATTGCACCAATAATTGCAAAAGTTACAGAAGTAGAAATTAATGCAAAATTACTACCTAGAAATAATCTATCTCTGTTAACACTTTCAGTTTTACGAGGTTGATTACCTTGAGCCATATACTGCCCCCCAGAATCTTTAATATTCAGTTAAAATGTTTACCCACAATCTTCATAAAAAATTATGGGTAATTAATTATTATTTTGTGAAGAACTGTCAAAATTTGTACAATACTTTTTTATAAAGTCCACCCGTCTGCATATTTTCTAATAAGAAATTCATTAGCATCAGGAATATTTGTTATTTCTCCTTTTTCTCCATCCCACTCTAATTTATCATGCTTTTCAACCATTCTTATGGCAATATTTCCGAGCATCATAGTTTCAACTAGTTTTGAGGCATATTCAAAATTTGAGGAAGCCTGAGTGTTAGTTTTAATAGCTTCAACCCATTCTTCATGTATTCCGGGAGAACGCGGAATAGTTTTCGGAGGTTGTTTATATTCTTTCATTCTTGTTTCCGGAATAAGACGCGGACTACTTCCATAACATCCGCACATAATTTTTCCCTTAGTGCCATAAAATAAAACACCTCCATCCCCATCACCCATTTTTCTTCCCGGTTCTAATTCTTCGGGTCTAGGAGGCATAACACCGCCATCGTACCAACCCAATTTTACTGGTGGTAAGTTACCTCTTTGAGGGAATTCGTAATGAATAACTTCAGATACAGGCCAACTTTCTCCATTGAACTTTGTAGAACTAGCTTCGATTGTTGTTGGATATTCTAATTCTAAAGTACCATAAGGAATATCAAAAATATGAGCACCCATATCACCTAAAGCTCCGGTTCCAAAATCACACCAAGCACGCCAAGCCCAAGGCATATATGCCGGGTGATAAGGACGAAACTCTGCCGGACCTAACCACAAATTCCAATCAACGCCTCTTGGTACTGAAGGAGTTTCTTCCGGTCTTTCCATTCCAGTATCCCAAACAGGTCTGTTTGTCCAGCAATCAACTTTGGTTACTTCTCCAATTGCATCATCTGCAAGCCATTCAGAAATAAGGCGGATACCTTCTTGCGCATGCCCTTGATTACCCATTTGTGTAATTACTCCGGTTTCCTTAGCAAGATTTCTTAATATTCTAGCTTCTTTAACCGAATGAGTTAATGGTTTCTGACAAAAAACATGCTTACCTTTTCTCATAGCATAAGCAGCAGCTATTGCATGTGTATGATCCGGTGTACTAACTGTTACAGCGTCAATATCTTTTTGCTTATCCAGCATTACTCTAAAATCTTTATATTTTGGAATTTTTTCTAATACAGCAGCCAAATCTTGTTTATCTTCTTCTTCCTTTGTTTTTTTAAGAGTTTCTTCTACTTTTCTATCATCAACATCACAAAGCGCTACAATATTTTCAGTAGCAGCAACACTCCACATATCTGACCGACCTTTACCACCAACACCAATAACAGCAATGTTAAGTTTATCACTTGGCGGAACATAGCCTTGTCCTCCCAGTACATGTCTAGGTACAATTGAAAAAGCAGCAGTTGTAAGTGTTACACTTCCAATAAATTTACGCCTGGTCATTTTTCCGCTTGATTTTTCTTCACTCATAATAAAACCTCATTTTATTTAATTATTAAAACCATTCTTATTAACTTTGAAGAATACTTTCCATTTTTTTGATTATTTGGCAAGTACCTCTTACGGTATGATAAAATACTTTCCAGCTAGTGCCCATATAGTCCCAAATTAAATTACCCTTTTCATCTAATAAAGCAAACCATTCGCCTTGCTCCCAATTTATCATTTTATTGAAAACAAAATCATGAATATTAAAAAAAGCATCCAGATATTTTTCATTTTTCGTCATTAAATAAGCATCTAAAAAACCAACCATTGCTTCCGCCTGTTGCCAAAATTCTTTAGTTTTTTCTGTCGGTGGTCCATTACGGTAACCTTCTACGTATAAACCTCCATATTTCCAATCAACTCCATTCTTATATGTATGTTCATAAACCGGAGCAACACGATGCAAACTTTTCTCGCGAGGAATATTCAACACATCCTGAGCATGAAGATATAACCATGTCAATTCAATATTATGTCCATAAGAAGTTATATCTGTTGCTTTACCATTTTCATCAAAACGATCTCTTCCCCAAACAGTATCGAGTTCAACATTTGCTATAGGTTTCCAATCACTTGTAAACATTGAAATTCCTGTCCCAGTTTCGGGATCAACCATTTTATCAAATATTAAGTTAATTACATCAATTAATGCTTTTTTATGACTTTCTTCTTGTGTAAGTTCATAAAGTGTTGTAAAGGCTTCCATTAGATGCATGTGTACATCCAATGATTTATGAGCACCAATATCTCCACGGGCTTTTTTAATATTAAAGTATCTATCAAAATGCTCAAAATAACCTTCGTCTTTTTTATCCGCTACTTTTTCTTGTAAAAGATCAAAAATCCTTATTGCTTCATTTTTTGCTTTCTTATCACCTGTTAAAAGTGCATATTCTGAAAACCCGTAAATAAAAAAGGAGTGTCCGTAAATAATTTTATTCACATCTTTCGGCTTACCATCTTCTTCTACAATCCAATAATAACCGTCATACTCCTCATCCCTAAAATGCTTTAATAAGAAATCAATTCCCTGCTGCAATGTCTCTTTACCATTTGGCCAATCAAAACCCAAACGCATTGCGTGAGATATTGTAAAGATACTTCTGCACTGGGATAAAAAAGATTTCTCGGTTACATCTGTTCTGTTTCCGTTTCTATCATAGTTAGTTTGAAAACCCCCGTATATTGGTTCAACAGCTCTTTCTGCCCAAAATGGGATTAACTTTTCATCAAGATAATTTTTTGTGGTAGATAAATAGTTTGTTAATTTATTTTTAACATCTGCACTCATTTATTTCCTTTAAATTTTTATATAAATAAATTGACGAAATTATTTTTTACTTAAATCTCTATAAACAAGTTCTTTAATTTCAATTGTTTGACCAGGATTATGACCTTGGATTGCAAAGTGTCCCTTCTTGAATTCAGAATCAGTATATTCGGTCATTAGTTCATCATTTACCCATATTTGTAAATGGTCACCAATCATTTTCACTTTCATCGTAAACCATTCATTATCTTTTGTAATTAACTTTTTAGCTTTAGCAGTAGGATTTCCCGGTTTCCATAACCAACCGGTGTGTGCATCTTGATGATTATCTATTTGTGCCTCATAACCTTTAGGCCAACCATCAGGATTATCTTCCGGTGGATTAGCTCTAAAATAAAGCCCACTATTTCCGTTTTCACTAATACGGAATGTTCCTTTTACCTCAAAATCTGTTACATCAACATCTGTATAAATATGCCCCATTCCACCGTCGCCAATCATAATTCCATCTTTAACAGACCATTTCGCTTTACCACGGACAAACCAACCATCAAGATTCTTTTTGTTAAATAAAGATATCCACTCAATTTGTTTTTTTACTTCTTCAGTATTATTTGTGTTATTATTTTTACCTTGAGAACCACACGAAGTTATTAACAAAGTCATTAGCAGTAATAAGAAAAGCTTTTTCATTAAATTACCTCTTAATTTAAGTTTTGCAAAAAAAGTTCTACTTTTTATATAATTAAGTTTATTAACGAACAAAGTATTAAAAGAAAAGGGGCAACGACAACTACAAAAATAGTCCAAGACAATCGTTTGTCTAAATTATAAAAGTAAATTATACATTTTTTTATATTAAGGCAAATTTATAATATATTTATCCTATGTTTTTTTAAGCGCAGATGGTTTTATCTGAATAAATAATTACTATTAGTGATAATTGATTTATCAAAATTCAAATATTACTTAGGGTAAGGCACATTATCCCCCTTAACATAATGCCATAATATTCTGTTAAAAGTATCCTCATCTATTCTATCATAATCATCCAAATCCTGCTCCATCGATAATTTTGCCCAATGCAGAGCTTCGCCCTCAAGTTCCGATAACTCCGGATTTATTTCATTCAATGGTATATTATTTGGAATAGCTTTATATGGTTTAATATCCGCATTGTTTGTAAAACAATCAGTCATCGGTTCTGCTGTTAAATCGAATTTGTTCAAGGGAGGGATTCCAAGTATATTTTCAATTGTGCGGAACATATTTATTTGAGTATAATTTGTTGAAATTACTTTGTGTCGCTTAGTATAAGGACTAATTACCAATCCAACTGTACGATGACCATCTGCATGATCGAGTCCGGCTTGAGGATCGTCTTCAGTAACAAAAATACATGTCTCCTTCCAAAATTTACTATGTGAAATTGCTTCTACAATTTTACCTAATGCCAGATCATTATCTGCTACGGCTGCACGAGGCGTTGGCTTACCAGGTTCAGTACCGGAAGTATGATCATTTGGAAGGAGCATAATAACAAAATTGGGGAAATTGTCATTTTTTTCGAATTCCTTTAATTCTTTTATAAATTCTTCAGCTCTATACTGATCAGAAACTTTTTCAGGGAAACCGATATAAGTAGGACATGTAAAGGGTTCCATTTGCGGAAGATTAGACTTAGCATGTATTTTAATTTTGCCGGTACCGTTTATAAAATCATTATATATTTCTGTGAAAGTTGCGTTTCTAGGTTCAATAACAGCATCAACAAATTCACCATAGTTTCTATACGTTAAACCATGAGAAGTCACATTATCCCAAATAAATCCGGTTGGAGAATAAGCCAGAGGGTCTCCGCCATCGTAAGGATAACTTCTGGGGAAATCACCGAAAAATTTTTCAATATAATCTGTAACATAAGCTTCATTAGTCCACTGGTGACCATCGGCACTTAATATCCCGCTACAATAATAATTATCCATTAGCACAAATTCTTCTGCCAATGCATGATGATTAGGAGTAACTTCCCTTCCAAAATGAACCAGTGATGAATCACCGTTACCCTGAGGTAGATCCCCGAATATTTGATCATAGGTTCGATTTTCTTTTATTATATATACGACATGTTTGAAAAAAGAAGACTGACCCGGTATTTGAGAAACTGCAACTTTATCAGTCTTTTTGTTTTTTTTATTTAATTCTTTCATCATACGATCAAACGAATTATTTTCTTTTACTACATCGGTCATTTCATTTAGCTGTTCCTTAGACGGTTTAGGAATAATACTTATAGTCCCCATATGGTTATGGGTATTGAAACCGTACTGTCCAGCTTTCATATTTCTTGAACCAATACCTTTTGTATTAGCAACAATCAAATATTCTTCATATTTATCAAAAATAACTGCCCCCGGATACCACCCCGTAGGAATTAAACCAATAATCTTATTATTATCAGATAAATCAATAACACATATTGAATTTTCAGTCCCATTGGCAACATAAAGAAGTTTATCATTGCGAGAAATTGTAATAGAATTTGGAGCATTGCCAAATGGCAAAGTACTATTTATACTAACAGAAATTTCATTTACTACTTTATCGTTTTTTGTATCTATTACTGAGACAATATCACTATTGGCACAAGTCACATATAATTTTTCTCTGTTAGAACTTAATACCATAGCTCCCGGGTGCAAGCCTACCTTTATACTTTTTACCTCTTTTCCCTTAATTAAATCAATTACCGATACAGTTCCGCTATTTGCAATACCGGTATTCGGATCGATTAAAATATCACTTTTAGAGGTTTTATAAGTTGCTTCACCAGATTTAGGTTTTCTTCCTCCCCAATTACTTACATAAGCTTTTTTTGATGAGTAGAGTATTACCTCATAAGGAGCAACACCAACCGGAATTTGCTTAATAGATTTATCTGATAAATTTACAACTGCAAGAGAATTATCACGATTAAGTGTAGTATAAAGTATGTTTTGATAGATTGCTATTCCACCCGGAACAGGGTATCCTCCAACATTTGCATTTGGGAAAGTAATTTTGTCATTCCAGGTCAACACATTATCATTATTAAATGATGCAACCAGTATGTGATTTCTAGCCTTGCTAACATAAATATTTTTACCATTTTTTGAAAATGCTATGCCATTATATGATGCCCCTCCCTTAATAGGAAGCCTTTGAATAATTGTTCTATCCCTTACTCGAATTAATTCTAAAGAACTTTTATTAAGAACTGCAAGCCATTTACCATTTGGACTAAGAGCCAGATCAACAGGTCTGCCTTGGAACTGAATTTGAAATCCTGCCGGTCGAAGTAATTGATTTGTTGGAACCAAAATGCTTCCATCCGGTTGTGGTCCGATTTTTCTTACATCAGTAATTTTATTTTTCTTATCTGTATTACAACTTGTGATTATTAATATAAATGCTAAAACAATTAAAAACCGGGTTTTTATTTTTTGCATAATTTACCTCGAAGAACATTATGATAATATTTTTGACAAAATTCTTCCGTAGCTAATGAAAAAGTACTGATTCTTGAATTTCCGTTTTTTCAAACTCCGGACTTTTCCACATTACTTTTAATAACTTTCCCCCGCCAGCTTGAAAATACTTAAGTTTAATTTTATGCAAACCTTGTCTTAATGAGATAGAAGATACTTCCTCAAACACTCCGTGCTTACCATCATTATTAATTATTTTATAATCATTTATGTAAAGTGTACTTCCATCATTTGATTTAAGATAAAATGTATATAAGCCGTCTTTATCAATTTTAATAAAACCGTTATATACAAAAGCAAATTTTTTATCTTTCTTACTATTCGCAATTGAGAAGTTTGGAATAATCCCCGACTCGGTTGCCGAGTATTTTTCAAGCTCTGATGTATTTTTAATACTAACATCATAATACTTATAATTTAAACCGTTAGAAGAAATTCTTAAGCTATCCATAGCAGCCTGATAGACATTTTCACCTACATAATCTATAACCAAATTACTTTGAGTATTATCTTTACTTATTGCAAACATCATTAACGGAGTTGTAACCTTTACAACAAATTGTTTGGTATAAATTTTATTTGTTTCAACAGAAGGATAACTTCCATCTATGGTATAATAAATTTTTGCATCACTATCACTGCAAGTTAACTCAATAATTCCATTCTCATCCAATTTCACATACGGATCTGGAGTTGCATTTTTGTATATCCAATCTAAACTTATACGTGTAATTTGCGTTGTTGCCAACCCACTTGTTTTTTTTGTATCACCTGCACAATGACCAAGAAGAACTTCATTACCAATAAACTCAATTGCTGTATAACAATACCATCCATCAGGATCACTTTCAATAGTTTTTATTTTCTCCCATGTGTTACCGTCATCTTTAGATACAGCAAGATTGAAAGGTGTGCGTTTTCCACCGTCTCTACCTTTTTTGTAATTATTATTCCAAACCAACATAAGATCACCTGTTTGAGGAATCCTTTCTATAGATGCCGGGGATAAAGGTGATTTGATATTACTTGGTTTTAATGCAGACCATGTTGTCCCCATATCTGTTGAGAATGATATATATTGAACGCCGGAATCAGTTCTGCAGAAGAGCATTAATCTTCCGTCTTTTAATTCAATAACTCCGGGTTCTTGAGACTTAACATTATTCGGATTTTCTATTTCTTCACTTTTCACCCAAGTTTTACCCTCATCATCAGAGTAGTAACACATTATTCTACCAATATCCGAACCATCATCACCAGGAGTTCTATGCAAAGCAAGAGGTAAAATAATTCTTCCGTTTCTTAATTTCACAACTCTATCATTATTCATTACATAATAGCCTGGAATATCAACACATTCTTTTGGTTCACTCCAAGTGTCGGCTTCATCTGAAGAAGTTCGCATGATTGGGATACAATCATCCGCAGCATTTTTTCTTAAATAGAATAATGCAATTTGTCCGTTTTCTAATCGAATTAATGACACCGACATTATATTCATCCCTCCTTCATTAGGAAGAATTGTTACATCATTTTTACTCCAAATTTTACCTTTATCCTCTGAATACCTACCAGCTAAGAAAGCACCGGAATTATCACCTGAACCACTGGTAAAATGTGTATAAATAAATAGAATCCGTCCATCATTTAGCTGGATAAAATCACCTTCACTATTTCGAGGATTTCCGGGACCAGGTTCTAAACGTAATACAACTTCTTTTTCATTTTTAATAGTATTTTTTTCACTACAAGTAGCCAGTAGTATAACACTTAAAATATAGATGAAGATATATATCTTTTTTTTAAGAAACATAAGATTAAGATTCCTTATTTATAATATCTTGGATTATACATAGTTTACTACAATTCTCTTATCCAAATATTTCTATAGCTAACCGTACAACCATGATCTTGTAATATTATAGGTTCTTTTGGATTGTGTTTCTCATAAAAAGGGGCACCTTTGTGGACTGTATTTCCCTTAAGTTCTACATGATTTTGAATTAAAACTCCATTATGAAGGACAGTAAAGTATCCCGGTGTTTTTAGATTACCATCTTTGCTAAAAACAGGTGCTGTAAAAATAATATCATAAGTCTGCCATTCTCCGGGAGGACGACAAGCATTAACTAAAGGTATATATTGTTTGTAAATACTACCGGCTTGCCCATTTACATAAGTTTTATTTTCATATGA
>JAJRZB010000315.1 GCA_024275455.1 Bacteroidota bacterium
GAAATAAATTGTTGGTTCTCAATATTATTAAAACCGGCAATATTGTTATTCCCGGATTTTGTAAAAATAATTTTTTGTTCTTCCAACTTCGTAGACTTAACTAAACTCTTAACGTTTTCTTCCATAAAAAATTTAATTTTCCCAAATAAGGTAAAATTAGATACTAAGCAAGAATCGTGATTTTGTGAAACATTTACACGGTTCTACATATTTTAAGAGATCCAGGCTAAAAACATAACAGAATAACAGTTATTTTTAAGTTATGCAAAAAAGCATTTAGCTGTACCAGTTTTTCACTTCAGCATCTGCTAAATTATAGTTTTCCTATCATTATTTTTTAGGATAGTTTATATAACTTGCTTTACCTAAGTAGTTAATAATCTTTAATCTTGAAAAAATATATTCTCAATGTAAGTTTTAAGCTTTATTTGCTGCTCCTCACTCGGATATCTTTTTTCAATTATTTTATTGCAACGCATTAAGATTCTTTTGAAATTGCCGTTTCGTCTGCTCTCTTCAGGCGTTTCTTTAATATTCAATTCCTTTTCAACTTCTTGCAACAATATGTAAGCTGAAAGAGAAGTTTCGTAGAATAGCTCCATTAGTAATACTCCCATTTTATATTAATGAAACTTAAAAATTTGCTAATTATAAATTGAACCTTGTCAATTTTAGTTGGAAATTCCAATTATTATACCAAAAAATAAAATATACTTTTAAGAGTTGGAGTTTTTATCAAAAAATTTAGATTGTATGTTGTTATTGCAGTTTTAAACAAATTTTTCTGTTCAGAAGCTTTAAATTTTATAATGCTGCTGCAATATATTTTTTACAATAATGAGAAAGTGTTTTGGAATGACTCAATTTAAAACTACATAAATTACTTAAAAACAGACAAAAAGACTTATTTTAATAGGAATCAAATAGGTTCAAATTAATAATTTTTCTACTAATCGTCTTTAGAAATTGCTACTTCAAGAATTGAAATTGGAACATAGTGATTTTTAATAGAAGGCAATTTGGAAATTAGTATTTTTTTTATCACTTCGTTATCAGTAGTTTCATCAATCAGTTTTAATCGGTACGATGGAGGGGTTCTTATTAATAAAGAAAGTGTTAATGTTACAAAATCAATTAACATTTCATGTTCATCTGTTAAAGTATCGTTTTTAGAAAGTAATTTTTTCTTGTATTCCTTTCTTATAGATTCTATTTTTTTACTCGCAGAATCTTCGTAAGAAATTTGTTCCTCATTTAAAATTTTTTTTACGTTTTGTTCATTAAAAATTTCAACATACTTTTCAATTGATTCCAAAAATTGTTCATTTTTTTTATCAATTAAATTAATTTTTTCATTCTGTTTGTGTAATTCAAATAATAAATAGAGCAATGCAAGCAATACTACAATGTTAATTATTATTAATACCACTCTAAAAATCTCCGTAAAAATATTTACTAAAATAAAAATTGATCTGTTCTAACACAATATAGCACTACAAATAATAAAAAATGTGTGGTAAAACACAGTATTTACTTTTCAGATACTATTATTTTCAGTCAAGAATAAAAGTAAAAAACCATAACCTTTTTACTAAAAATATTGATGATACGTTCTTTTTCGGGATTTGTGTTTTGTTTTATAGAACGTTTCCCAAAAGGAATAAGAGCTTATTAAAATTGATTATTAAATTCGGAGTACAAAATGTTTAATGTATTACTTGTAGAAGATAACAGTGGAACTCAAATATTATTAAAGAATATTCTAAAAAGAAAATTCTATTGCAATGTTTATACTGCAGAAGACGGTATTGAAGCATTAAAATTAGTTCCTATAAGTAAACCGGATTTTATTTTACTTGATTATATGATGCCTCATATGGACGGATATGAATTTTTAAAGGAATTAAGATTAAGAAAAATTCATAGAAATATTCCGGTCATTGTAATTTCTGCTGTTAATGATAAATCATCTCTCAAAAAAATATTGGCTCTTGGCGTAAAAGATTATATTCTTAAACCGTTTAATATAGAAACAACTCTGGAAAAAATTGCCAAAGTTATGAATGAAAGGAATAAAGATTTATCATCAAGTTTAAAGAATTTAGAATCGCGGGTTACTTTATTGGAAAGACAAAATAAAACTTTAAAGAAACTTAATTCTGAATCTTCGTTAATAGATAGAAGAATTTTTCTAAATTAAGTTTTGCTGTTATAAAAAGTTCATTAACAAAGATATTTGGGTTATTAATTAACACCAATTTCTTCTTCGAAAAAATCCGAATGTTCAAATCCGCTTAAATTCATTAAGTGAGATGTTTCATGCTTCTCAATAATTTCGTCAACTAAATTCATATAAGCAACCGAAGCTTTTGCATGATC
>JAJRZB010000316.1 GCA_024275455.1 Bacteroidota bacterium
ATCAGCACAAATTCCCGCATATTGTATATGCTTTTATTATGGGTGGTAATTTTACCATTCCAAAGGAAAATCTGCTTCAGCATAACCGATTGAGAAGTCTTCAAATAAACCTACCACTCCCATATACCATAACCTAACTTTGCCGTTTTCAATAATTACTGAAGGAGCTACAATTTCACTACTTTCCCAGCTCTGCTCGTTAACCAGTATAGGATTAGGATAAACTTTCCAAGGACCGAAAGGTTGATCCGACTTAGCTACACCAATCCCGTTTTCACCAGTAAAAAATAAATAGTATTTGTTGTCAGGTCCTTTTACTAAGTCTGCTTCGGCTAAAGTAAAACCAACCCACTCAAGATTTACCTGATCACCAAAGAGTATGGGTTCTTGTTGTTTTACCCAATTAATACCATCCGATGATATTGCCCCTAATAAACCGATAAAGGGTTTATTGCAATTATCAATGCACCAACCGGTATACAGCATATAATATGTGCCATTATCATATATTACCGTTGGACTAAACAGGGCATTGAAATCTTTCTCATCAGGAGTTCCTCTTGTTAGTATAGGTTCAGATTTGATCCTCTCAAACGTAATCCCGTCTATTGAACTTGCCAATCCAATTTCACCATTAGCAACTGTAGTACCTAATTCCTGAGACTCAACAGGATATCCGCTGTAATACATAAAAATCTCATTTCCCGATTTAATGACCTCTGCTGTTTCTAAATGTTTATCCCATTTATTAGGTCTATAATCAAGTGCGATACTTTCTTCTGTTAAACTGCCATCCATTATTTGCCAAGTTAAGCCATCAGTTGATTTAGCTCCTGAAATAACAAGTTTTCCAAGTGTATCACTTAAAAAGAGGCTAGTATAATACATTCTCAAAGTATCACCATCTCTTAAAACGGTAGGATCTCCTGCTACCGGTATTCCTTCCCAAACAGGGTTCGGTTGTTTAATAAACCGTAACTGATTTGTCGGTTCTATTGGGCTATCCCTTTTACACCCAAGCAATATTATTGATACAAAAAATAATATTACTATTTTTTCAAATTTCTTCATTTTATAAAAATTCATTCAGTTGATTAACTCTCATGAGAATAAGATAGTTATTAAAACTAAGCAAGTATTTTTTCTATCGCAGTTGAAATATCTTCCACAGAAATTAAGTTAATATTATTTTTACTCTTTAGAGATTTAATATTATTCTTAGGAACAACCACGTTTTCAAAACCTAGTTTTTCAGCTTCTTGTATTCTTTTTTCTATATGACCAACGCTTCTGATTTCCCCACCGAGCCCAACTTCGCCGAGTACTACTAAATTATTTTTTGCCGATTGATTTTTTAAGCTTGATGCTACTGCAGCACAAACTGCTAAATCAATTGCGGGTTCATCTATTTTAATTCCACCGGCAATGTTAAGAAAAACATTATGTGCAGATAATCTCAGTCCGGC
The DNA here is from genome assembly GCA_024275455.1 of Bacteroidota bacterium. Lineage (GTDB taxonomy): Bacteria > Bacteroidota > Ignavibacteria > Ignavibacteriales > Melioribacteraceae. Next base: position 1,467 of record JAJRZB010000316.1, read on the forward strand.
TCTTTTCTCTAATACCGCCAGAAGTATTGAAAGCCGTCTGTAATCAAACCCTGTTGTTACTCTTTGCGGATTACCAAAATTAGTTGGAGTGACAAGAGCTTGAACTTCCAATAAAACCGGGCGAGAACCTTCTATACTTGCAATTACTACTGCTCCGGTAACTTCTTCGTTTCTTTCACTTAAAAAAACTTGGCTCGGATTTTTAACTTCTGTTAAACCGTCTTCGTGCATTTCAAAAATGCCTATTTCATTTGTATTCCCGAATCTGTTTTTCTGTGCTCTTAAAAT
>JAJRZB010000317.1 GCA_024275455.1 Bacteroidota bacterium
AAAGTTTCGGGAGCCTTTTCAGTTATTTCAGGTTCGTAAGCCTTTATTCTTATGGCAGCATGAGGACAAACCATAGCACATTTACCACATTGAATACAAACTTCTTCATCCCATTCTGGTACTTCCAATGCAATATTTCTTTTCTCCCATTGTGTTGTTGCTGAAGGGAATGTTCCATCTATCGGCATTTGACTAACCGGAACATCATCTCCTTTGCCTTGCATCATTAAAGCTAATGTGTTTTTTACATAATCGGGTGCATCATCAGAAACAATTGGAGGAAGTTCAATTTCACTTGTTACACTATTGGGTACATCAATTTTATGCAGATGTTCTAATGAAGTATCAACAGCCGCAAAATTTTTCTGAACAACTGCTTCCCCTTTACTGCCATATGTTTTCTTAATAGCTTTTTTAATTTGATCTATTGCTTCATCTTTTGGCAGCACACCTGAAATTGCAAAGAAACATGTCTGCATAATTGTATTTATTCTTGCACCCATGCCTGCTTCTTTTGCTACGGTATATCCGTCAATAACGTAAAAGTTCAGCTTCTTTTCAATTATTTGTTTCTGTAATTTTTTAGGTAACTTATCCCAAATTTCATCTTCCGGATAAGGACTATTTAACAAAAATGTTCCTCCATCAACAATATTGCCAAGAACATCAAAGTTTTCTAGCAAACTAAACTGGTGACATCCGATAAAATTAGCAGTTTGAATTAAATAAGTAGATTTAATTGGTTTTTTACCAAATCTTAAATGAGAAACGGTTGTTGAACCGGATTTTTTCGAATCGTAAACAAAATAGCCTTGTGCATAATTTTCAGTTTCTTCACCAATTATTTTTATTGAGTTTTTATTTGCACCAACTGTTCCATCCGATCCTAAACCGTAAAACATTGCTCTAACAACATCCTCACCTTCAGTAATAAAAGAAGGATCAAAATCGAGACTTGTATTAGTAACATCGTCATGTATACCAATGGTAAAATGATTTTTAGGATTATCATTTTTAAAATTATCAAAAACTGCTTTAACCATTGCAGGAGTAAACTCTTTTGAAGAAAGACCGTATCTTCCACCAACAATTTTAGGCATTTTTGCAAATTTAGGATTATCTGAAACCATATTTTCTGTCATTGCACCAACAACATCCAAATAAAGTGGTTCTCCTAAGGCACCCGGTTCTTCGGTCCTATCTAAAACTGCAATTTTTTCAACACTTTCCGGTAAAGCTTCTAATAATTTATCTGCAGCAAACGGTCTGTATAATCTAACAACCAGAACACCAACTTTTTCTTCCATTCTAGTTGTCATATATTCTATTGTTTCCAAAGCTGTTTCACTTCCGGAACCCATTAAAATTATTACTCTTTTGGCATCCGGAGCACCATAATAATCAAATAAGTGATATTGTCTTCCGGTTAATTCAGCGAATTTATCCATTGCTTTCTGAACAACATCGGGACATGCTTCATAGAATTTGTTTACAGTTTCTCTACCTTGGAAATATACATCCGGGTTTTGAGCAGTTCCACGTATAAAAGGATTATCCGGAGTTAATGCTCTTTTTCTATGTGCATGTACAAATTCATCATTATTAAAAACTTTAAGGTCTTCTAAAGTTAGTTGTTCAATTTTGTTTACTTCATGAGAAGATCTGAAACCATCAAAAAAGTGGATAAATGGAATTCTCGATTCAAGCGTTGATTTATGTGCAATAGCTGCAAAATCCATAATTTCTTGTATTGAACCGGAAGCCAATAAACCAAAACCGGTTTGTCTTGTTGCCATAACGTCGCTATGATCACCAAATATCGAAAGAGCCGATGCAGCAATTGATCTTGCCGAAACATGAAATACAGTTGGAGTAAGTTCTCCGGCAATTTTATACATATTAGGTATCATTAAAAGCAACCCTTGTGATGCTGTAAATGTGGTTGTTAAAGCTCCACTTTGGAGAGCACCATGAACTGCTCCGGAAGCTCCACCTTCACTTTGCAATTCCGAAACATGAGGTACTGTACCCCAAATATTTTTTTTTCCTTGAGCCGCCCATGCATCAGACATCTCTCCCATACCGGATGAAGGTGTAATGGGATAAATGGCTATAACTTCACTATTATGATAAGCTACATATGCGGCAGCTTCATTTCCATCAATTGTTATTTTCTTTCTTTCCATTTTAGTCCTTATTTATAGTTGTTTTATATTCTAAAGCTATTTTGATGATTTATGCTAAAATTATACCAATTTATTATATGCTCATTTTATTATAAAAACCGTTAAAAAACCAGTTTTTATATTTATAGTCTCCTATTTTTTAGAAAATTATTTCTACACCTCTTATTTTTAAGAATCATTTTCGACAATATACATTTAAGATATTATTATCTTTTTAAGATACAAAAAAAATTTTTTATTGTAAATTTGAATTGATTTTATTGTTTATATGATGAACTTTTATATTCTTAATTTTTCTTCCTTTGTCTTCCAATCTATTTAATGTATCTCTTAAAACTGCCAAAGATCTTTGGCTTAACAAATCAATTTTAATTAAGCCCATCTCCTCGATCGGATACATATCTGGTTGAGTTATAATTAAACCTAATCCTTTGTTTTTTGCATACTCCAAAGCAACATAATTTGTGATAGGCTTTTCCGTTATAACAATTCCGCTTGGATGAATACTTAAATGACGCGGAAAACCTGAAAGTTGCGAAGCAATTTTAATAATTGTTTTCCATGGTTCATTATTAAATTGCAAAGAGTTTGATTCCGGAAATTTTTCGGAAATATTCTCTAAATTTTTAGCACTTGTCCATGGTATAAGTTTACTGTATTTAGAAATTTCCTGCTCAGATATACCAAAGACTTTGGCTGTTTCTCTAAATGCCGAACGAGCACGAAAGGTTACTGTTGTCGAAATCATTGCAACTCTATTGTAGCCATATTTCTCAAAAACATATCTTATAATCTCATCTCTTTCTTTCCATGAAAAATCCAAATCAACATCCGGCGGTGAGGTCCTTCCTCTGTTTAAAAACCTTTCAAAATATAAATTATGTTTAATCGGATCCACTTGAGTAAAATCTAAGCAATACGAAACTAAACTATTGGCCGCCGAGCCTCTTCCTATAGTCATCATTTGCCTTCTGCGAGCTTCTTTAACTATGTCCCAAACAATTAAAAAGTAATCCGAAAATTCCAGCGCATCAATTACTTCCAATTCATACTGTAATCTTTTAATAATTTTATCGGTTATGGGCTTATATTTTTTTGCCAAACCGGCAAAGCATACCTTCCACAAATAGGAAAACGAATCATCTTCAGGCGGAGTTGCATATATCGGAAATTTATGTTTATCGAATTGTAAATTAACATTACAATTTCTGACTATGTACTCAATATTCCACAGTGCTTCCGGAAGATTTTTCCAAATATTGTTTATTTCATCGGATGATTTTAGATAAAATTCATCATCAACCAAATCACTTTCATGCAAATTATCAAAAGTTGAGTTTAATCTGATTGCTGTAACTGTTTTACATAAAGCAAAATCTTCGGGTCGTAAAAAATAAGCGGGATGTGAGGCAACAAATTGTAGATTATTTTTTTTCGCAAAGTTATATAATTTTCTGGTTCGACTTTTCCATTTTTCAGTAACAATTAATTCTGCAAAAGTATTTTTTAAAACTTTTGGAAACGCTAAAAGCTCGGTTAATATTGCATGACTTGGAGTGATAACAAATAAATTGTCAGAAATATTTTGAACAACTTTAACAAGCGAAAAATCTCCTTTTAATTTTCTTGATGTAATTATTTTACAAAGCTCAGAATAACCAGAATTATTTTCAGCTATAAATATTACATATTGTGAACTGTCTTCAGGATCATCTATGTAACTTCCAATTATAGGTTTAATGCCTGCTTCCTCAGCTTTTTTTGCAAATTGAATTAATCCGTACATACCGTTTGTATCGGTTAAAACAGCATAAGAACTTCCATTTGCTTTTGCAAAATCAATTAAGGCATCAATAGAGACCGTGCCTTGAAGCAAAGAATAATTTGAATGAACGTGGAGTGATAACATAGCAAGTTGTAGTATTTGACACTACAATATAATTTTCTTATTTTTCTATATGGTTTTAGATTTTGATTGGGATCAATGGAATATTCAAAAAAATGAGATCAAGCATGGAGTTGCAAGGCTTGAAGCAGAAAGTATATTTTTTGACAGTGAATTATTAATTTACAATGACTTAAAGCACTCGACAAAAAAAGAGAAAAGATATATTTGTTTCGGCTTAAGTATTAGAAATAGAATATTAATGATAGCTTTTACAATCAGATCAAAAAAGATAAGAATAATAAGTGCACGACCGGCATCAAAGAAAGAGAGAAAAATTTATGAAGAACAAAAAGATAAAAGAGATTAAAGATTACGATTATAACGAAACCGTAAATATTATTGATAAAACAAATCCGTTAAAATTAAGTGATCTAGACATTGAATTACCTAAAGAAGCCCCCACCAAAGTAATAAGTTTACGCTTGCCCAAAGAATTGCTGAATAAGATTCAGGCATTCGCCAGTCAACAAGATGTTTCGTATACGGCAGTAATAAAGATGTTGCTCTCTGAAGGAATAGATCAAAAGTATATTCAGAAGTCAGCCTAACTAAATCATTTTTTACTATCTAATAATTCTCCCGTTAAAATTGTGTAATTTAGCAACAATAACCTCTTTTCTCACTGAATTACACAAAATAATTTTATCAGCATTTTTTAAGTCTTCAACTGTTAAAAGTTTTTCTTCAATTCTTTTTTCATCTAAAAGATATTGTCTGTAGCAACCATTTAATATTCCCAAGTGAATTGGCGGAGTAAACAGTTCCCTATTCTTCTTAATAATTAAATTTGTTATAGCCCCCTCAAGTAATTCGTTATTTTCATTTACAAATAAAACCTCTTCAAAGCCTTTCTGTTTAGCCTCTGTTAATTCTTTATCCCAAGGTCTGTGGGTTGTTTTGTGGTAAAGAAATTTTTCTTCATTGCATCTTTCTATTTTGCTTAAAAGAATTTTTACCGTTTTAACTGTGGATATTAGTTCTTCCAAATCAATTTTGATATTTCCCCATTTATTTAAGAGAAGTCTTATTTTATATTTTTTATTCTCTTCCAGCTTTTTAAGAAGTTTCTGTAACTCGCTTCTAATTTTATCTTCATTAAATTTGAATAGGAAATAGTCTGCTGTGTTTTTCAATCGGTTGAGATGATAATCAAATAAAAAATACTTATCTTCTTCATAAAGTATCGTTTCTAACAGCTCAAAATATTCTTGAGGAGAACTAATAAACTTCCCTTTCAATAATACTTCTTCATATTCATTTTCCGCATCACTATCCCAAACAATTCCGCTGCCCAAGCCAAGCTCACCTTGTTTGGTAGCTTTGTTAATACTTATAGTTCTGATATGAATATTAAAAACAGCATTTTTGTCAGTAATTATTCCAATAGAACCGGTATATAAATTACGCGGGGACTTTTCCAGTTCTGCAATTATTTGCATTGACCTAATCTTAGGCGCTCCGGTAATTGAGCCACTGGGAAAAAGATTTTTAAATATTTTACTTAATTTATTCTCCTTCAATTTCCCAACAACCGTTGAGGTTAGCTGGTATAATGTTTCATACTTTTCAACTTCATACAACCTCTCTACCTTAACCGAATCAGTAATTGCAATTTTGCCAATATCATTTATCATCAGATCAACAATCATTACATTTTCAGCTAAGTTTTTCTCATCACCGGAAAGTGAATTTGCCAACATCTCATCTTCAAGCGGATTTCCCTTTCGTTTTATTGTACCTTTCATCGGTTTGCTATAAATAGTTTTGTAATCCGTTCTAAAAAATAATTCGGGTGAAAAAGAAAGGATATAATCACTTTCATTATTTATCAAAACCGAATAGCCGGCAGATTGATTAAAAATTCCGTTAAGAAAAAGTGAAGTTAATTTACCTTCAAATTTAAATTTTGCTTTAGTAGTAAAGTTAATTTGGTAAGTATCGCCTTCTGCAATGTACTTTTTAATTTTAGAAATTTTTTCCACATATTCATTTTTGCCAATATCGAGTTTAATATTTTTAATACCGGCAGTTAAGTTGAAATATTCATCAGCGTTGTCAAACGGTAATTCATCCGAATTGATTACTACTACATTCTGTTTTTCGTAAAAATAAAAACACATTTCCGTGTTATCTAAATGAGAATTTCTTCTTTCTTTCGGCTGAAAATAATAGCCAATTTCATAAGGAATCATTGCTAGCCCAATAATATTAGGGTCTTGAGAAAGTTTATCAACTTGACTAAGATTTTTTTCTACTTCTTCCCTGGTCTTTCCCTTTAATATTTTGTATGGCTTTTTAAGAAAGTATGACTTTCCGCCATGGTAAATATTCGGGGTATAAAAGAAAGCAGAATGCGTATTTTCTTCGACGTATTTTAATATCTTTGTTATTTGCATAATTTATTTTATTCTTCAGTTGGCTCAGGCTAAAGCCTGAGGCTACACACATGAAATTACATGCTTGAAAATTATATTAGCTTTCGGTTTTATCGCATACCAAAATAATGGGCTTCCACATTCCTTTTGTTGGTTAAAATTCCGCCTAACTGAATTGATGAATACCCAAATTTATCACGAATTTTTGTAATTGCTCTGAACATTTTTTTTCTGATTATCTCTTTATCTTCAAATATTTCTTCTTGCTCACAAAATTCACTAAACTTTGTAAGATGAATGCCAACCAATCTGATGCTAACTCTACGTGAATCTGCTTTGCGTAAAAGTTTTACTGCTGTTTCAAAAATGATTTTGTCATCATCTGTCGGCTTAATTGTTTTTGGCCTGGTTAAAGTTACAAAATCCGAGTAACGTAATTTAATACTAATAGTGGATGCCTGCCAATTTTTATCACGTAATAATTGGCTGACTTGCCCTGTTAATTTAAATAACGTAGCTTCAATTTTACTTCTGTTATTTTCATCCTTGCCATACGTTCTTTCTTTAGAAATACTTTTTCTTTCAACCGGCGGATTTAGATATTCGCTGCCTCCTCCGTTTGCTTTCTTCCAAAGTGCCGAACCATATTTACCAAAAGCTGCCATCAAATAATCTTCCGATAAATTTGCCAGTTCCCCTATTTTGTAAATTCCTTTTAGATGAAGAGCTTGTAAGGTTACTTTGCCTACACCGGGAATCGTTTCCACAGGAAGCGGCGACAGAAACTCTTTTTCCATTCCGGGTATAATATATGTAACCCCTTTAGGCTTTGCATAATCAGAACAAATTTTTGCAATTGTTTTATTGCCTCCAATACCAATTGAGCAAGGGAGCAGTAGTTTATCCAAAATTTCCTTTTGCAATTTTATTGCAAACATATACATTGAGCCGTAAATATGCTTTGTACCGCTAAAATCCATATAAAATTCATCAACAGAGGCTTGCTCAATTTGCGGAGCATACTGTTCCAAAATATGTTTTACCGCTTTTGAATACCGACTGTATTCACCATGACTGCCGTGTAAATAAATCCCATTTGGACAAAGCCTGTATGCCTGCTTAATCGGCATTGCAGAGTGAAGTACGTACTGGCGTGCTTCGTAAGAACAAGCTGCAACTACTCCTCTTCCGTCTTCCGGTCTTGCTCCAACAATAACCGGTTTCCCGTTTAATGACGGATCAAGTATTCGCTCTACAGAAACAAAAAATGTGTCGAGGTCTAAATGAAATATTGTACGCATAGATAAGACTAAAGTTAAAAGACTAAAAATTATAGTTAAGAAGTAAGAATATAAACAATTACGTTTTTATAGAAAAACTATCTCCCGACTCTCCGTCAAACAACAAGTTGGGCAAGTTGCTTGGGATGAAATATTTTACTTTTTTCATGCTGAGCGGAGTCGAAGCATGTGGCGGAACTAAACTGTGCGGTAAAACTGAAGTATGTAATAAAAAAACATTCTCATTTATTTTTATAATGACTTTCATTTTTACAAGACGCTAAATCATGTAACAATTTGAAATCACCTTTTATTAAAGCTACTTTCTTTTTCCTACCCCATCCTTTTATTTTTCTCTCAGCTTCTATTGTTTCTTCTATATCATAAAACTTTTGAGAATAAACTAAATTAACTGGTCGTCTTAAATAAGTGTAACCTTTATAAACCCCAGCTTGATGCTCATTAAAACGTTTTCTAAATTAGAAGTTTTTCCGGTATAATAGCTTCCATCCGAACATTTTAGAATATAAACCCAATATTCTTTCATAGAAGATTCAAATAGTTATTTTAAACCATCCCTCGACTCCCCGCCAAACGAGAAGTCGGGCAAGCTGCTCGGGATGAATAGAAATAGCTTCATATCAAACGAAGTCAAGAGTATGAATACTTAGCTAACTTGTTTTTAATTCATTATAATGTGCAATAGCAATATCATTCAATTGATTCTTTAGTTCACTCGGCATTAACACCTTATCATAATACTTATCATCCTTCCCTTTTTCACTTGGAGCACTGACAAATAATCCATTTGAACTATCTACCAATGTAAAACCTTTAATAACAATACCTTCATCCGTTTCTACATCAAAGAAAGCTGCTGTTTTACTGTTGCCATTATAAGGGTTCATTCTGTTGATTTTCATTTCTCTCTCCTTTTTGTTTATAATTTTGCCACTTTTATGGCTAATATAATATTCATAGAATCACCCTAACCTGAACAATAATTCTGCCTTAATTTTAAACTAATTATATTTGTAATAATATGCAATATTTTATTTTAACTTGTTATTGTCTAATACTTTTTCTTTTACTGTATATGGAAATTATGTAAAAGAATATCACTTAACTTTAAGTAAAACTATTTGCAAATATTTTGCTGATGATTTTATTAAGCAACTTTCGGATAAGCTTCCCAAAGTTTACCTTGAAGTATTCTACCGTTGGCTTTTTTATTTCTCTTAACTTTGTCGGCTCCCCAAGTTCCCCATTGTTTAAAGAAAAAAGGGACTTTGGCTTTATCACATTGTTTCTTAATGTTAACTGCCCATTCTTCTTTCATTAGTCTGGCTTTAGGTCCGCTTTCTCCTCCAACAATTACCCAATCAATACCTTTAAGATTTACTTCACCCAAATCTTCTAACAGTGGTTCTATGGAAAGGAATTTAACTGTTGCTTTAATGCTTCTTAAATTGTCAACTCTTGGTAAACCGTCTTTTTATTTTCTGCCGTAACACCAAGCCAAACATTTTTAGGAACTGGCTTATTTTTAAAATACTTAGCCATTCTCTTATCGCGTTTGGTTAAGACTTGATAAATATGTCGCGGTGTTTTTTCAATTACATCAAATATTTTATCTAAGAACTCATCCGGCATTTCTTCGTGGAATAAATCACTCATTGAATTAACAAAATATTTTGTGGGTTTTTTCTTTTTGAAAGGCTGCTCAAGTCTTTCCGGCATTAAGGAAAACTTAAATCCGTTTTCATAACCAGGCATTCCCATTGCTTGTAAGCGTTTCGCCATTGCTTCGGCATAACAGAACTTGCAACCTTCACTTACCTTTGTACATCCGGTTGTGGGGTTCCAGGTTTCTTCTGTCCATTCTATTTTTGTTTTTTTCACTTTAGTACTTCAATTTTTTCTTCTTTTAATTTATGTATTTTCTGTGTAACTGTTTTAATTGGTTTAATCTTTTTATCATTTATTAATTTTCTAATTACTACATTAGCATGTTTCGGAAGACATTCATAACTAAATGCAAAATAATAAATCTCCTTATTTGTGCCAAGAGTTCCATTAAGAATACTCTCTTTTAATATATGTTCAAAATATTGTATTTTTTTTGGTTTATTATCTTCAGGAAATAATGAATAAATTCCATCTACAATTGCTTCTTCATCAATATTATAATTCGAATCTCCTGTATTTGGATTAATACCCCAACACACATTTAAAAATTTCTCTATTCCAAAAGAATGAGATGAGCCAAAGATTAAGCCGTATACATTTGCCCCTTTCTTAATAGAAAATGGAGCTATAAAATATTACTTATTATTATCAGTTAATAAACTCTTATAATAATCACATATTACCCTATGACTATGAAGAGGATGTGACTCAAGAAAATTTCCCCTTTTAATTTCAAGATATTTCCTAAATTCATCATTTTCATTGAAACGTCTAACAAATGATGAAGAAATGAAAAATAATAAATCTGTTCGTTTTAACTCTGTTAGTCTTAAAAATAATTCCTTTGTTACATATTTAATACCAAACTGATCTATAAACATCAACCGTGGAACCCCTTTATTCCTTTTTATATCTACATATAATTCATCAAATAGTACTTTAAAGTCTTTACTTTCACAAGTAATATTATATGGTGGATTAGGTTCTATTTCATGAATAATTTTTTTTAATTCATTTATTTTTCGATTTTCTATATCATTCAATAAAACATTTATTTTTAATTTCTTATCGATTATAGTTTGGCTATAATTCTTTAGTTCGTTTATAATAATTAAAGAACTGCCATAATTACCTTCTGAATCTTTTCCTATTCCCGCAAAAAAGTCATAAATATAAATATCCTTCCAATAAAGCTCTTTTTTTCAATAAACGTTGGTAACCACTCTCTTAAATATCTATTAAATATTTCAAGCTTAACTTTTGTACCATCATCAAATGGTTCTTTAAAAAAATTATTGTTTGACATTTTACTACTCAATTTTATTATATATTAAAATATATATTTTTTAACTACTATTTCAATAGTAAATAATAATATTGTAAGTATACTTAAGCTAAAATTCTTCACATTCATATCCCTCGACTCCGCTCGGGATGAGATAAGTGAATATGTTTATTCATGCTGGGCGAAATTGCAACATAAGTTGAAATTATTATATTAACTATAAATTCTCTCAGTTTGGAATAAGCGTTAGTAATTGTTGGAGGTATGTGAGTTTCTATATTGTTTCTTTATGAATCTTACTCAACCCCGAATGGACGATATTATTATAAAACATATTAACATTGCAAAAACATAAACCTCGAAGAGGTGACATAGTAATAATATATCACTCCTTCGGAGTTCAATTGTAATAATTACTTTTTATTACAATAATAACACCTCTTCGGGGTTAAGGTTTATTTTAGGTTATCTGCTCAATTAACTACGCTTTACTCTCCCCAATCGAACAGATATTTTTCATTGTAGTCAACCTTAAACTTCTCAAGAAATTCAAGATATTCTTCGCGGAATGTTTTCTTTTTATGATGCGTCTCTTGATTCAAAATATAATTATAAACATTGTCTATATGCGAATGTGAATATGAAAAGGCACCGTAACCTACTTGCCATAAAAATTTACCTTTTACAAATTTATTATCGTTAATAAAGTTTGTCGAATTATTTTTGATATCACGAACAAGATCGGATATAGCCATCGATGGTTTCAATCCGATAAATGCGTGGATGTGATCCGGCATTCCGTTTACTATAATTGGTTTCTGGTTTTTACCTTTGATAATTCCGGCTATGTATTTGTGAAGCTCTTCTTTCCAAATTGGCGAGATAAGGTTTGCTCGTCCCTTAACAGCAAACACTATTTGAATATAGATTTGTGAAAATGTTCCAGACATATATCACTCCTCCGGAGTTTTTTTAGTTGGTTACTTTTTAAGTTAGAATAATTTCATCCCTTCGGGATTATTACATCACTCATATAATTTTCAACATTAAATAAAAATAATAAAACTTATAGAAAATCATGGACTAACCTATGTTATAATTTTAATATAGAAGTTATATAATATTGACTCTTTAACTCCGAAGGAGTGATATTATCATAAAACATAAGAACTATAAACAGAGAAACCTCGAAGAGGTGACATTTATTACTAAAAGAATATTTCACTTTTTTGGAATTATCAAATTTATTTTTAGTTGTGTAACTAATTTCATTCAGTCTTAGATAAGCCTTAACAACCTTGGCTGGCAATTTAATTTTAACTTTATCTTTAAAAACAATAAACAATTTTATTTTATTGCATATTTTTAATAAATACATTAAATTAACAATAATGTTAATTATCTATGTTTACTACATGAACTTAGGAAAGATAAATAGTACCGATAAATTATTGTTAAGCACTAATGATATTGCAAAATTACTATCTATTACCAAAGAATCCGCCAAAGTTACTTCCGTACG
>JAJRZB010000318.1 GCA_024275455.1 Bacteroidota bacterium
ATAAGTAATAAACTAACTGTCCGGCAGTAACATCTAACATTAATTTATCCGGTAAGGCAAACCATGCAGTAAAGGAAACTAAAATTACAGGTAATAGCCAAACGGCCATTTGAAAGACTCCTGTTATTGCTGCTCCCAATATTTTACCGGTCATAAACTCCTTACTGCTAACCGAGGATAAAAGTACCTCTACAACCTTACTTGTTTTTTCTTCCATCACAGTCTGCATTGTCATTTGTCCCATCATAATAAGACTAAGGTATAATAAAAAAGTAAATAAATAAGCGAGCACCATATTGCCGTAACCTTCCTCTTCTATTTTTTCTTCTTTGGTTACTTTTAGTCCTGTAAAATCAACTCCTTTTCTTGCGAAAGATAAATCCTACTTGGATAATTCTTTGCCAATAAAATAATTACTTACCAAAACCTTATTAATATGTCTACCTAATTTTTGTGTAACTGTAATATTTTTTGGAGTTTTAGCATAATACTCAATTTTTTTATCCTTTAGTGCAGAGTTAGGGACAAATACAATTCCGGTTAATTTTTCATCAACTATATCTGTTCTTTTTTTATCAATGTATTCTTTTAATGATTCTTTCGGTATAGTATTATAACTCAATTTATAGTAGCCGTTTTTAATAAACGCCAGTTGCGATAACTCTTTTTCAAAACTATTTGTTAATTGCGGTGACTCAGTAATAATTTCAATGTTTGTGTTTTCATCACCTTCATAAGACATTATTAATGTTTGAAAACCAATTGCTACAAACATTATAACAGGTAAAGTTATCGTCATAATTATGAATGTTTTAGATAAAAGTTTTTCTCTTAATTCTCTTTTAAGTATACCCAGAACTCTATAATTAAACATTGCTCACCTCCTTTTCTAAAACATCTTCTTCTTTGCCGGCAAGTTCAATAAATATTTCCTGTAGCGAGATATCATTAGCATTAAAGTATTTCACAATAATATTATTTTGAACAAGTAGTTTTAGTAGTTCCTGAACATGTTTAGGTTCTTTAACTTTAATGCCTGTTGTATTTCCGTAATCAGACATTTTTTCTATAATCGGATGGTTATTTAAAAATGAAATATCTCCTTCGTAAGTAAGACTAATATTTTGCCGGGAATATTTTCCCTTAATTTCCTTAATTGAACCGTTAAGAATAATTTTACCATGGTCAATCATTGCAATATGATCGCACATTTTTTCTGCAAAATCCATTAAGTGAGTTGAAAGAATAATTACTTTTCCTTCTTGTTTTTTTTCAAGAATAATTTCTTTAAGGAGATTTGTATTTATAGGATCTAAACCGGAAAACGGTTCATCAAGAATCACAAATTCCGGATCGTGTAAAATTGTGGAAATAAATTGAATTTTTTGCTGGTTACCTTTTGAAAGGTCTTCAATTTTGGAGTCTTTTCTATTTATAAGATCAAACCTTTCTAAATACTGCATAGCCTTGTTTTGAACTTCTTTCCCGTTAACACCTTTAATTTCGGCAAAGAATAACAATGTTTCCAGTACTTTCATTTTTTTATATAAGCCGCGCTCTTCAGGTAAGTAACCAACTTTATTTTTGAATTCTTGCCCAACCTTACTACCACGTAAAATTATTTCCCCGCTATCAGGCAGGTATATATTCATCATCATCCGTATGGTAGTTGTTTTACCGGCTCCGTTCCTTCCAATAAGTCCAAACACAGAACCTTCGGGTACTTCAAAAGAAGCATTATCAACAGCTTTAATTCCATCGAAAGTTTTTGTTAAGTTTTTTACTTCGAGTGCGTTCATAGCTAACCTTTTAATTATTTGTTCTCTAATTCTTCTAAGACATCTTCCAATTTATTTTTTGACGGATCAAATTCAGGATCAATTTCTGTGGCTTTCTTATATTGTTCAACTGCCAACTCTAATTTACCAATTTTTCTATAACCGTCACCAAGACTATCGTAACTATTTGCACGTTCGGGAGCAAGTTCAACTTGTTTCTTAAATGCTTCAATTGCTTGGTTATACTTTCCATTTTTTAACAGCATATAACCGTAAGCATTATAAATACCGGCATATTTTTTATCTTCACCGTATTTGTTCAGTAAAATTTCAAACTGTGCCATGGCTAAAGAATCTTCACCTTTTTCTTGATAAGCCTGTGCCAATAATATTCTGCCGTTTGGTTCATCAACGGGTACAAGAATTTCCCCATGTTCTATTGCCTTGTCAACATCACCACCAACAATACCGGGGGCTTGCAAATAAAATTGAGCTAACGCAACACGGGCTTGAATATTATTACTATCAAGTTCAACCGCTAATTTAAATTGAGTTTTAATTTTAGGAGCTAATACTGCTTTTGTAATAAAGCTTGATTGCATAGCATCGGCACCATAAGCTCTGCCCAACCAAAGATGATACTTGGAATTGTTTTCATCTAAGTCAACTGCTTCTTCAAAAGTATCGGAAGCGTCTTCAAATTCCTTTTGTGCCATAAAAACTCTTCCGAGAATAAAATATGCCTCAGCATTTTTTTCGTTTTCATCAATAATTTTTTCTAAAATACTTTTAGCTTCATCAAACTTTTTTTCTTCCGTAAGTTGTTTTGCTTTTTCCAAATTGTTTTGTGCAAAAAGAAGTGTAGTACCAAAAAGAAAAAATAAAATAGTTTTTTTCATATTATTCTCCTAAAAATAGTTGTAATGGACAAAATTTTTCGTCCATTACAAAATAATAATTACCAAATTTTAACTCTTACATCTTTATCTCTATACATTCCATCGCCTTCTTTAACAGAAAAAGCTTTGTAAAAATCCGGAATGTTGCTTAACGGACCAATTACTCTATACTTGCCCGGGGAATGCGGATCTGTTTTTAATCTTACTTCCAGGGCTTCTTTTCTAATATTATTTTTCCAAACTTGTGCCCACGAAAGGTAAAATCTTTGAGTTGGAGTAAAGCCATCAATCAGTTCTCCCTTTTTATATTGATCTGTTTTCTTAAAAGCATTGTAAGCCACTGTTAATCCTCCAAGATCGGCAATGTTTTCACCTTGCGTGAGTTCACCATTAATGAATAATGAATCCAAAGGTTCATACGCATTAAATTGATCAATAATCTTTTGTGCTCGTTTATTAAAGTTCTCACTATCTTCTTTTGTCCACCAATCCCTAATATTTCCTTCAGCATTATACTGTCTACCTTGGTCATCAAATCCATGGGTTATTTCGTGACCGATTACACATCCCATTCCTCCATAGTTAATTGCGTCATCAACATTAACATTGTAAAAAGGGAATTGTAAAATTGCTGCAGGGAAAACTATTTCATTTCTGGTGGGACTGTAATATGCATTAACTGTCTGCGGATTCATTCCCCACTCCCACTTACGCACCGGTTGATTTATTTTTGATAAGGTTTCTTCATGGTCAAAATAGTTTGCTGCCATTATATTTTTGACATAAGAATCAGAAGTAACTTTAAGACCGGAATAATCTTTCCACTTATCCGGGTAACCAATTTTAACTCCAAAAGCATCTAATTTTTTAAGTGCTTCCTTCTTAGTAACTTCTGTCATCCATTCAAGATTTTTGATACTTTCCGCCATAGAAACTTTAAGAGATTCTACAATTTTTTTTGCCTTGGCTTTTGCTTCCGGCGGAAAATATTTTTTCACGTATAATTGACCAATTGCTTCTCCGAGTGCTCCACTGGTTGCAGCTTGAACTCTTTTCCATCTAGGTTTATTAACTTTTTGTCCATTTAAAAACTTTCCGTTAAAATCAAATCTTTCATTTACAAAATCGGAGCTTAAGTAAGGCGACATTGAGCGAACCAAATTCCATGTAAGATATGTTTTCCAATCTTCCAACGGTACTTCTTCAATCATTTTACCAATAGTAGCAATGTATTTCGGCTGACCTACATCAACAACAGCAGGATCTCCAATTTCAATTTCGTTGAAATATAACTTCCAATCAAATCCTTTACCTTTGCTAATAATCTCACTTGTTGTAAGTTTATTATAAGTGGCATTAGGGTCTCTATTTTCGAGCTTTGTGTTAGAAGCTTTCGCTAATTTTGTCTCAAAATTCATAATAGTTTTTGCAGCTTCTTCACTATTTTTAGAAGAGATAAGTGAAAACATATTCTTAACATGTTCTACATACTTAGCTCTAATCTCAGCAGAACGATTATCTTTTTTGAAATAATAATCTCGGTCCGGCAGTCCTAATCCCCCTTGCCAAATACCTGCAATAACAGAATCACTATTTTTGGCATCTACTGTTGAGTAAAAATAAAATAATGGATTGGCAATATATTTATGCATATACGCAATATGCTTAACAAGATTATTTTTATCTTTTATAGAATTAATTTTAGCAATTTCTTCATTTATAGGAGCAGCACCGAGCTTCTCAATTCTGGTTGTATCCATACCAACTTTATAAAATGTGCCAACTTTACCGGCTATACTATTATTGCCTTCCGCAGCTTTTTTTACAGCCTCATCTATAATTGTTTTTACTTGATCATTTGTTTCTTCAGCTAATATTGTAAAAGCTCCCCATCTAACTTGATCATCCGGAATAGGATTGTTTTTAACCCAATTACCAACGGCATAATCATAAAAATTTTGATTCGGACTAACCGTTGAATCAATATTATGCAAATCAAACCCAACAATATTGTCTTTTTCTATTACTTCCATATTAGTACAACCTATAATTAGAGTTATTGATAAAAACATTAAAAATTTTTTATAAATCATTTTGTTCCTTAATAATTAATAGAAGTATAATTAATTTGACGTATATATTTAAATTTAGTTCAAAATTCTATAATAAAAAAAATCTAAATTTGTTATTCGTATTGAATACTTGTTATTGTAAATTTTCCATATTTAAATTTTTTGGTAGGTAGTGTCCACTCAACTTCGACATAGGTTGGAATATAGAAAGAATTATTAACTAATTTATAATTACCGTAATAAATTGTGTATAAAGTTTTCATATAACCGGTTTCAGTCGTGCGATACTTATCCATTGTTTCTAATTTATTAATTGTCCCATCTTGAGAAAAATAAACTTTCGCAACAACTGAATAATTTTTGTCATGCAGTTTTATTTCTGCAGTTGTTGAATCAAGTAAGTTCCATTGTAAATTTTTACTTGGTAAAAGTGCAGTTGGGAATAAAACCGCTTCGGAGAGATATCTAATTAAACCCGACTTATCCATTTCAACACCCCAAGAATCTGTAATAGTTATGCTGGAATTGAGTTTAATCAGCATATTGCCTTTACCATTTATATAGCTATCTATTGCATGAACCCAAAATAATTCTGATCCGGTAAATTTAGCATCCCAAAGAAAATTAATTTTTTCCGTTGTAAAATATTGCATAGCCTTTAGAGGTTTCCATTCTGATTTTACATCGGTTTTAAATTGTGCTGATTGTTGTATGGTAACAAATTTTGGTTTTAACATTTCATTTTTAATAACCGTTTTAAAATATTTTCTGATGGGATTTGGCAAGGCAGTTATTTCACCATAAGAGAATTTTTCTTTTTTAGAAAAATCAATTGAATCTTTAAGTTCTTCAATAGTTCTATTTACACTGTATTTTGTAAGTTCAGCACCACCCCAAAATAGAAATAAAAACAGAATAAATAGTATTGATATTACTGTAGCAATTACTTTTTTCATGGCAAATCAAATACAAATAATGTTTTTAAAGGATCTGAAATAATATATAACTTCGAGTTTTCAAAATCTATAGAGATTCCTTCAATTTGGTTGATATTGACCTTATAATGGTTTATTAAAGAACCGTCCGGTTTACATTTAAAAATAGATTTAGCTTCGTCACTTATTATCCACAATTCATTTTTATTTTTATCAAAACATAATCCCGAATAATCTTAAGCAAGGTTTAGTCTTGTTTCATTTAAAATGTTTCCGCTTGTATCTGTAGTTATTAATAACCCTGGGTTCTTTTCATTCATTATAAAAAATTCATTATCATTGGAATTAAATGCTATTCCTTCTAATCCTTCGTTTGGTTCTCCTCTATAATTTAAATTAAATCGTTTTATTTCATCTCCATCTCCACTAATAAATACAACCGTTCTGCTTCTTTCTAATATTGCAACTAAAACAGAATCATTTAATTTAGTAATTCCTTCAAGATCATATCCATCTACAGTAAAAGAACCTATTATTTTACCTTTGGGGGATAATTTGTAAATAGTACTATTCTCATCACTAACTGTCCAAAAAACATTCTTCTTAAAATCGAAATATAAACCTGAAGGTTCAGGAACTTTTAATTTAATCTTTTAGAGATAATTTAATTCCCGTATTTTTTCTTTCTTTATTGATTGCCAATTACAAACAACAATAAGGGAAATGAATAATAATATTAAAAGTACAATTACTGTTTTTTTCATAAAATTTTATTCCATTTTTACAGATTTTAAGTTAGTAAATAAATTTAAAAGTTTATTCAAATCTAATTTATCATCAGTTCTAACTCCTGAACAAATATCAACACCATATGGATGAACAGTATTTA
>JAJRZB010000319.1 GCA_024275455.1 Bacteroidota bacterium
ATGAAAACAATATGAACGAAGATCCACAGTTTGATCAAACAATGACGCAAGTTCTTGTTGATAGTGTTGTTTCTTGGGTAGCAGGGTGGCGTAGTAGCGGCTTAGGGTTTGGCGCATCTGAAGGTCCTGCTCGTCAATATGATTTTTCCAGTGATATTTTCAATATACCTTGGCCATTCCCCGAAACTCCACTTACATATAATAATGCATCTTTAGCAACAGCAAGTACAGAAGGGTTGCATTTAGGTGATTTGAATTGGTATCCTAATGACAAAGCACAATGGATAACAGATGTAAATTCTGATAATAAACCTGTAGCAAATGAATTTACAATTTATCAAAATTATCCTAATCCGTTTAATCCTTCAACTAATATTAAATTTACTGTTCCTAAGAATGCCTTTGTAACATTAAAAGTTTTCAACTTGTTAGGCGAAGAAGTTGCAAACTTAGTAAATAAAAATATGAATCCAGGCAATTATAATGTTCATTTCAACGCAGAAGGCTTAACATCAGGTATTTATTTCTATACTTTATCCGGTGAGAATTTTGTTCAAACAAAAAAAATGTTGTTACTTAAATAACTGCAAATGTTGTAACTGTAAATTATAAATTTACAGTCTCCTTAATAAAGTAATGGCACAACCGGAAATTTGGTTGTGCCACTTTTATAATTAAAGCAAAATTTCTGTAAGCATTAATTCAGCACTTATACTAAAAGCCAAATTTTAATTAAAAATAATATTATTCGATGAAAACTCAAAAAAAACTACTGAAACAACAGTTCAATAATTATGCAAAAATTACTCTATTATTATTTTTAACTTTCTTTAATTTATCTTGCTCTTCAGTTTCAACAAGTCTATTTAATTTTTCCGAAGTAAATAAAACTATGGAAAAAGCCATATCCGATTCTGTTTTCCCCGGGGCTGTATTGCTTTTTGGTATAGACAATAATTTTATTTACACTAAAACATTCGGGCATTATACATACGATAAATCTTCTCCCGAAATGAAAATCAACACAATTTTCGATTTGGCTTCCGTCTCTAAGGTTGTCGGTACAACTTCTGCCGCTATGATTTTATATGACCAAGGCAAACTTAAATTAGATGAAAAAGTAATAACTTATTTGCCGGAATTTAACAACCATGGCAAAGGAGTTATTACAATTCGTAATCTATTGATGCATAATTCGGGATTACCGGCATTTAAAAAATATTATGATATTTACAATACCGAGGAAGAAGTTATCAATGATATAATGAATACGGAATTAACATATAAACCGAGGGCAAAATATGTTTACAGTGATTTGGGGATAATAACTTTACAAAAAGTTATAGAGAAAATTACAGGTAAGGGATTGGATGAATTCTTAAAAGAAAAATTATTCAAACCTTTGAATGTGACACGAACAATGTATAATCCTCCGGATAGTTTGAAAAACCAATGTGCCCCGACAGAAATTGATACATTTTTTAGAATGAGACAGCTCCAAGGAGAAGTTCACGATGAACGTGCTTATATGCTGCACGGAGTTGCCGGGCATGCCGGACTTTTTTCCACGGTTGAAGATTTATCAAAATTTGTTCGTATGTTATTAAACAACGGAAAATATAATGGCAAGCAAATAATAAAAGCAAAAACAATTGAAGAATGGACAACCAAACAATCTAACCAAAGCAACCGCGGTTTAGGTTGGGAAGTTAAATCGTTAAAAAATCC
>JAJRZB010000001.1 GCA_024275455.1 Bacteroidota bacterium
GCTTCGCAAATATGGGAACGTCCCGTCATTCAGCAAATTGGAATCGGATTAAACAATTTTCTTACCGATAGAACCGGAGACACAAGAGAATACGATAAAATGCTGAAGAATATTTCGTTTTCAACCATAATAAATATTTTAAGAGACCCAGTTTATTTTATGGACTTACGTAG
The DNA here is from genome assembly GCA_024275455.1 of Bacteroidota bacterium. Classification (GTDB taxonomy): domain Bacteria; phylum Bacteroidota; class Ignavibacteria; order Ignavibacteriales; family Melioribacteraceae. The sequence goes on from JAJRZB010000001.1 coordinate 174, forward strand.
TCAGGTAATTTTTAACCAAGGATTTGAGGAAGTAACAAGTATAACAGATAATTTTTCAATGAGTAATGCTGCTTCTGTTTCTTCTTTTACCAGTTTAAGATACTTATACAGGAAGTTGGAAAGACCCTCATTGCAGGTTTCAATTTCTGCGGGGTATAAAAATTTTACCAATCTTAAAAATAATGCAAGACAATTACAATTTATCCTCAATACTTTTTATAGACTTGGAGCAAGTTTTGATGTGGGTATACAAATACAGTATAGTAGGAATAATGGGGATCTTAAAGCTCTGCTCGGAAACAGTGAAACACGGTTTCAAGTTGCATTAGTATATTCAATAGAACAATTATGGAATAGTCAATTTGATGACAGAGGTTCTCTGTTAAACTTAGAGCATGGCTATATTCCATAGATATTGGATAATAAATTTCAATTTTTAAAAAATTAAATAAGGAGAGTTAAAATGTCATACTACTTTTCAAAAACATTAAACTTAACTTTTGATGAAGCGGAAACAAAAGTTATGGAAGCATTAAAAGAACAAGGATTTGGAATATTAACGGAAATTGATGTTCAAGCAACATTAAAGAAAAAACTTGAAATAGATTTCCGTCCATATAAAATACTCGGCGCCTGTAATCCGCCCTTTGCTCATGAAGCATTACAAGCAGAAGATAAAATAGGAACCATGCTGCCATGCAATGTAATTCTGCAGGAAAGAGAAAATGGGGTTGAGGTTGCGGCTATTGATCCTATTGCCTCAATGTCGGCAGTTAATAATGAAAAAGTAACTGAAGTTGCAAAAAAAATTCACGACAAACTACAAAATGTTATACAATCTTTATAAGTTAAAATAAATGGAACTTTTTGAAGAAATAAAATCCTTTAAAAAACACCTTCATTACTTAAAAGGACAAATTGAAGGTGTTGAAAAAATGATAGATAAAGGCGAGAGCGTTAATAGCATATATGTTCAATTTAAAGCAATGCAGGGTAATTTTGATAAGGCATCTTACATTTTGCTGGAAGAAATTTTGAGAAAAGAACTTGCTTTAAAAATTGTAAAAGCTATTGACGCTTGTCCCGGAAATTGCAGTGATGCCGAAAAAATAAAATATGTTAAAAAAGAATTTCCCAATTTGGAAATTGGAAAAGTTGTTGATGTAATTTCTGAAATGGATACTATAAAAGAAAGATTGGATAAACTGAAAAAATAAAATTTATTTTCCTTGACGTACACCCCTTACCCCAAATATATTGTAGTTAACTTAATTACACATTAACAATAGCCTTTTCTCAACAATTAATTTGTGAGGTATGAAATGTCAGAAAATAAAATAGAAATCTTTTCTGCCGGATGTAAATTTTGTAACAATGTAGAAAACGAAGTTAAAGAAATTATTAGTGAGAACGACACATTAATTACATATAATTTATCAGAAGAAGCAAAGGCGGAAGAATATTATAAAGTAGCTAAATTGTATGGAATAAACTCATTGCCATCAGTAGTTGTAAACGGAAAATTATTAAACTGCTGCAGTGCAACCGGGTTTAGTAAAGATACTTTAGAAGCAATGTTAAATTAAAATGAAACCGGAATTTGCATATTAAAAATCAGGTTATAATTTTTTAGTGGAATAGTATTAAGAGTGGAATTTTAAATGACTACTTTAGAAATAAAAGTAAATAAAATATCATGCAGCGGCTGTACCGGAAGAATTTACAGGGCATTGTCTCAATATCCGGGAATTATCAAAAGTAAAGTTGATTATAAAAACAATATTATATCAATAAACTTTGATGAGCTTAAAATATCTGAAAATAAAATAAAAGAAACGATTAACATAATTGGTTTCGAGGTGATTTAGAATGTACATTATTAGAGAATATATTTTATTAGGAAGTTTACTCTTTGTTTTAAGCGGAAATTTCATTTTTGCTCATGAGCCGATTTATGGAAATGGACCGCACGTACTTTTTAAAGGCGGACTTGCCCCCGGAATAACATTGCAAAGCGGGTTGGGTTATATTGAAACTGAATTTAATTTGGAATATGGTCTCACAAATAAATTAACAATAGGAACAGATATTCCTTTCAGCAATGAGAGAGGAAATTATAGTTTAAATGGGATTAAGATAAAAAGCAAATACCGTTTTTACACAAAATATAGCCGCGGAGCAATGCTGCAGTTTGCCGCTTTGGGTGGATATAAATTTTCCAACAACAGTTTACCTAATATTATTAATGCCGGATTTGCTGCCGGCAGAGAAGCTGTTGACTGGTATTGGTTTGCAAGTGCTGTGTATGTTGCTAAAGTTTCAAATAAAACAAATCCCGGTGATGAAATCAATTATGATGTAACCTTGGGTTATAGGTTGACCAAACTAAGCTATTACAAACCCGACCTGGTTGTATTTCTGGAATTTATTGGGAAACATCAATTCTCTTCAAAGCTAAACGATGTTGTTGTTAAACAAACCGGTGGAAACTCATTTGCCGTTGCCCCAACTTTAATGTTTACTTATCGTAATTATGCCGTACGTACAGGAGTTGAATTGGGAATTGGTAAAAGCGGATATATTAGAAAACCGAAAACAAATTTTAAAATTTCAATTGAGATGCATATTTAAATAACAGAAAAGGATAATAAAATGGAACGGAATAAGTTTTTCGGAATTGTTATACTGACTATGATGTTAATTTTTAGTTTTTCCGGTTTAAAACTAAATGCCCAGGAAAAAGGGGATAAAAAAGAATATCTAAAGTTGGAAGTTAACGGACTGGCTTGCCCCTTTTGTGCATACGGGTTAGAAAAAAATTACGCAACGATATTAAAAGTTTGGAAAATCTGGATATCAACATTGAAAAAGGTTTTGTAACATTTGGTTTTTTGAAACAGAATAAACCAAGCAAAGAAAAATTAAAAGAAATAGTTTCGGATGCCGGTTTCCAAGCCGATACGGTTTATTTTTCGCCCAAACCATTTGCTAAAACGGAAAAAGAAGAATGAAACTATTTATTTTAGTATTGCTAAGTATTATTATACTTTCCGGGTGCAGTTCCGATAAGAAGTATCAGTTTGAAAAGACGATTGAATTAAAAGGGATGAATCCTATTGGTTTGGTATTTGCCGGTAATAAAATGTTTGTTTCCGATTCTAAAAATAATAGAATTGTTGAAATAAGTGAAAACGGTAAAGTATTAATGAGTTATACCGGTTTTAAACGACCAATGCATATTTCTACTTTTCAAAATAGAATATTCATTCCTGAATACCTGAATGATTCTATTAAGGTAATTGATAATGGTAAAATAATAACCTTTGATTTAGAAATACTTCCTTCCGCTCCTGGCGGTATTTATGTTACTGATAACCTTTTTGCAGTTGCCGATTTTTATAACCA
>JAJRZB010000320.1 GCA_024275455.1 Bacteroidota bacterium
AAATGCTATATATTTTCCATTAGGTGAATATACCGGCTGATTATCATTACCGTCACTTGTAGAAATTTTTATGTGGGGTGTCGGTTTATTCTTTTTTAAATCTTTCAATTTTAGAATAAATACATCATTATTAGTGCTGGTTGCTAAAAAATCGGATTTATTCATTGTGAATGCAACTTCTTCTCCGTCAGGTGAAAAAGAATAGTCGTTTGCACTTCCCAGAGCAATTGGAGGTGAATCATATTTGCTGTTTAAAGTTAGATCTGTGTAGGATTTATTTTCATAATTATACAAAAAAAGATGGCTGATTTTGGGTCCGCGCCAATTGTTCCAATGCCTATACATCAGTTCAGTAAAAATTTCAGCTTTAACCTTGCTATTTTCTTTTTCTAAATCTTTTTGTTTATTACAATCTTGTGTTTTGCACTCGGCATAAACATTTGAGGAAAAAAGAATATTATTTCCATCAATTGAAAACTCGTAACCACCAATTCCTGAGTAGAATTCGGGTAGACCGATTGTTTTCTTATTCACTAAATCGAAAAAGAATAATTGTCCTTCTCTTAAATAGGAAACTGTAGCCCCGTTTTCTGTAAATTGTGGTGAAGAAACACTTGCCTCAAAATCTATAATTTTTTCTAAACCGGAACCATCCGAGTTGATGATCCAAATATCAGTATTACCCTTATTTTCTTCCATGCTATATGTAGTTAAGTCGAATACAATTTTGTTTCCGTCAGGAGAAACGTCAAAAGATCCTATTCTTTTCATGCTCCATAAATCATCAACGGTAATTGCATGTTTATTTTGTGCGTAAGATGTAGTTGTAAATAGCAACACAGTTATTAATAACAATAATTTTTTCATTTTAATCTCTTTGGTTTAAGAATTCTTTTAATGTTCTAAAATTACGAAAGCAATTTGAAATATTAATAAAATTTTTCACTTAAAATGTAAACTGTTAACAAGATTAAACGATTATACTACTAAAGAAGTAATATTTATTTAAAATAATTTAAAACTTAGAGGAGAATCTTATGGCATTTATTGATTGGAGTTCCAAAATGAGTGTTGGTATCGAAGAGATAGATATTCAACATAAAAAACTTATACAAATTATTAATGAAATCCACGAAATGTTAAAAACGAATTCATTTGAGGAAAAATTAGATAGCGTTTTTAACAAATTAATTATGTATACAATTTATCACTTTAGAACAGAAGAAGCCTATATGGAAATGGTAAATTATACAAATTTGGAAGATCATAAAAAGCAACATGAAAAATTTGTAAATAAATTGAAAAGATTAAAAAGCAGATGTTATCAGGGGAGAGAAGGAATCGTTGTGGAATTAAGCAGCTTTTTATCAGGGTGGATGATTAGCCATATTCTGCATAGTGATAAAGACTATACGGAAGCAATGAAAAAATCAGACCAGCATGAAGAATTGAAAAAGAGTGCTTAAACCTATTTCCGTTAAATTAGTTTTTCATTTTGTATAAGTTGTTCATAAGTTTCTCGTTCTCTAATAATGTCAAATTTATCATTGTCAACCAAAACTTCAGCAGGGCGTCTTCGTGCATTGTAATTAGATGACATTACAATGCCGTAAGCTCCGGCAGACATTATAGCAATTAATTCATCTCTTTTAGATCGAGTAATAATTCTATCCTTTCCAAGGAAATCTCCACTTTCACAAACAGGTCCAACAATATCAGCAACAATATCTTCACGATTAGTTTTTTCAACCGGTTGAATGTGATGGTAAGCTTTATAAATACTTGGTCGTAACATATCTGTCATTGCAGCATCAACTACAATAAAATTCTTATCCAAATTACTTTTAGGATATAAAACTTTTGAAACCAGACATCCACCGTTAGCAGTTAAAAATCTTCCCGGTTCAAAAAAGATTTCACAATTACTACGTTCTAAAACCGGGAGTATACCGTTAGCAAATTCTTTCAATGTAAATGGTTTTTCATCTTTATAATGAACTCCAATACCTCCGCCAATATCAATATGTTCAATCTTTATTCCTTCGGCAAAAAGTTCTTTCTCAAGATTAATCAGTTTTGTAATTGCATCTACAAATGGTTGTACGGTTGTAATTTGAGAACCAATGTGCATATCAATGCCAACAAGATTTATGCTTGAAAGTTTCGAAGCTTCCAAAAATATTTCTTTTGAAGCAGTTTCATCAATTCCGAATTTATTTTCTGCAAGTCCTGTCGAAATATACGGATGAGTTTCAGGATCAACATTCGGATTCACTCTTATAGCTAAAGGAGCAATCTTATTTAATTCTTTTGCAATTCTATTTATCACATAGATTTCTTCAAGGGATTCAGCTTTAATTACTTTTACATCGTTCTCAAGACCCAGTTTTATTTCCTGGTCTGTTTTACCGACCCCTGTTAGGAGCATATCTTTTGGAGATACTCCGGCTTTTAAAGCTCTGTAAAATTCACCGGCAGAGTTAACATCTATACCTGCTCCCAAGCCATGAAATAAATTAATTATGTTTATATTAAAATTAGCTTTTGATGCATAGAATATTTTGTGAGAAATTGATTTAAACGCTTCTTGAAATTCTAAAAATCTATCTACTAAAAACTTTTTACTGTAAACATAAACAGGGGTATTAACAGTATTGGCAATTTGTTCCAAACTGACACCTTCACAAAAAAGTTTATCATTTTTATAAGT
>JAJRZB010000321.1 GCA_024275455.1 Bacteroidota bacterium
CAATCCCCTAATAAATAATGTTTATTAGCCTTTCTAGTTTCACTTATTTTTTCTTTTAAAAATCCCGCCATTAGTTAATTTTCCTTTCAACCTTTTAAAAAGTTATTAAAGACTAATTTTAGGAGCTTTTACTTTTTAAAACATTTTTATATGATGCCTCTTAGAAATTCAAGAATAAAATTTTTCCGGTTCACCTTCTTCATATTTCTTTTCGGTATACGATACTTTATCCATTTTCTTGGAGTCTTTACAAATAAATTTTCCTGAAATATTTTTTAATTTTGTAGTTAGTTCATTGAGGTTACTAGCCGCATTTGCCGAAAGCTCTATTGCTTGAGTAGTATCACTGGTTATGTTGCTTATCATACCGATACTAACACTAATTTGTTCGGCGGCTATTGATAATTCCTCGCCAGCTGAAGCGACTAAATTTATTTCTTCAGCTACTCTGTTAGTGGCAAGTTCAATTTCTTTCATTGCTTGACCTGCCTTTTCACTTAACTCTTTTCCCTTATTTACTTCTTTGTTTCCAGCCTTCATTGAATCAACAGCATTTTCCGTATCGGATTGTATTTGCTGAACCATTGAGGTAATTTCTTTTGTAGCATTCGTTGTTTTTTCTGCAAGTTTTCTAACCTCATCTGCAACAACGGCAAAACTTTTACCATGCTCTCCGGCTCTTGCCGCTTCAATAGCCGCATTTAATGCTAAAAGGTTTGTCTGATCAGCAATTTCATCAATAACATTTATAATGTGCCCTATTCGTTCACTATTAACTCCTAGTTCGGCAACTTTCTGTGTTGCAGAAGAGACAACCGTTGCAATGTTGTTCATACCTTCAATAGAATTTAGAACTACATTACCTCCATTTTCAGCAAGTTCCCCCGCTCTTTTGGCTGATTCAGAAGCAGCTAAAGTATTTTTAGCTGTTTCTACAATGTTTTGGTTCATCTCTTCTACAGCACTTGAAATATCAATAGTTTGGCTTGTTTGCTCTCTGGCTCCGGCACTAATTTCTTCCAAACTAGATGAAATTTCACTTGTAGAAGAAGAAATTGTTACTGTTGCGTTAATAATTTCCGATATTATTTCCCTAATATTACTTACAGCTTTATTAAATCCTTGAAATAGTTTACCTATTTCATCTTCTGAACTTATTTCTAATTCAGTTCTCAAATCACCTGATGCAAATTTTTTCATTTCAAATAGAATTTCATCTATCTTAGTAGATAAATATTTTTTTTGTGATTCTGCTTTTTTAGCTGCTTCTTCTATTTTTTGAGATTGAGATAATAGATTATCTTGATTTGTTTTGAGGTTATTCGCCATTGTTTTCAAACTCTTGGATAGAACACCTAGCTCATCTTGAGAATCAGTCTTTAGTTCAACATCAAAATCACCTTTAGCTATTTTACATGCTGTATCCTTAAATGATATTAATGGTTTTGTTACTTCATGTGTTGATTTCCAAGCAATAAATCCAATTAAAAAAGAAGTAAATCCGGCAATTACTAATATCGTTAACATTTGAGCAAATGCCTTACTTTGAACTTCTTCAAGCGG
>JAJRZB010000024.1 GCA_024275455.1 Bacteroidota bacterium
ATAATCCCGTTGTTACTTTTTTTCTTTTTTCCTAAAATAATATTTTATCGTTACATTAACATACGATGACAATAAAAGTAACCAATCATTTTTAAATATTATTTAAAATATTTTTTGCAATTATGGTAAAATCCTTTTCACTTTTTACATCGAACCACTTTATTCTGTTATCTTTTCTAAACCATGTTAATTGGCGTTTAGCGTATCTTCTTGTATTTCGTTTTATCAGTTCAACTGCTCGGTCTAAAGTGATTTTGCCTTCTATATATTGAATTATTTCTTTATACCCGACTGTGTTCAGTGAGTTTAGGGTTTTATCAAATTCCATACTTAAAATAGATTTTACTTCTTCAACCAATCCCAGATCAATCATTTCATCAACACGTTGTTCTATATTTTTATACAGAGTTTCTCTTTCCCAATTCAATCCGAATTGATGAAACTCAATATCCAATTCTCTTTTTTGATTAGCATAAAATTCCCAAATCGGTTTCCTGGTTAAATGGAAAACTTCCAAAGCACGAATAATTCTTTTCCAATTTTGAGGCAATAATGTTGAAGCGGTTTTGGGATCGACTTTTTGAAGCAGATTGTACAAAACTTCATTCCCGAATTTTTTCTTTTTCTCAATCAGTTCTGCTCTATAATTTTCATCCGTATCTACTTCATCAAAAATACCATCGACCAATGCTTTTATGTACAAACCGGAACCGCCAACAACAATGGGAATTATATCTTTATTTTGCAGCTCCTTAATTTTAGCAAGAGCTTCTTTTTCAAAAATACTTACATTATAATTTTCATCCGGTTCAAGATGATTAATAAAATGATGTTTAACATTATTCAATTCCGCTTCGGTAGGTTTTGCCGTTCCAATATTTAAGTATTTATAAATTTGCCTGCTATCTGCGGAAATTATTTCGGATGATAGTTCTTCGGCTAATTCTATCCCTAACCTTGTTTTACCGCTGCAAGTAGCACCAATTATTAAAATTACTTTTTCTTCCAACCTTCTCTGCCGATTAATGGGACAAAAGCAAAATTTGGAATTTCCGTTTCTTCAAATTCATCTTCATTAACTTTATGTAAGATTTTTAGCGATTGGGTTTTCATATCTCCAACCGGAATAACCAATCTTCCGCCAATAGCTAACTGTTTCTTTAAGTTCTCTGGAATTGTCGGGCTGCCGGCTGTAACAATTATACCATCGTAAGGTGCATACTCACTCCAGCCTATTGTTCCATCGCTACAGCGGACTAAAACCCTAATATTTTTTTCATCGAAGAATTTTTGAACTTTACGATAAATATCTTCATTTCGTTCAATTGAGAAAACGTTCATTCCCATTTCATTTAATATTGCCGCTTGATATCCTGAACCGGTTCCAATTTCCAAAACTTTATTTCCGGGTTGTAACTTCAAAGACTCCGTCATTACAGCGACTGTATATGGTTGTGATATTGTTTGTCCGTAACCAATTGGTAGGGCAACATCCTTGTAAGCATGAGGAATCATAATTTTCTGAACAAATTCGTGTCGTTCAACTTTAAGCATTGCAGATAAAACAGTTTCATCCTTAATACCCTTTTGTCTTAACGAATCTATTAAATCTTTTCTTTCTTTTTCGAACATAATTATTATTTTTTTGAGTGGAAAATTACTAAATATTGCGTACGGATGTATTACAAATTAAAATTTGAAAATAATAATAATTTTTTATTGATTACAATTCCAAACAATAGTATATTTTCAGTCCAGTTTTTATAAAATTGTTCTTTGCGGGAGTAGCTCAGTTGGTAGAGCATCACGTTGCCAACGTGATTGTCGCGAGTTCGAGTCTCGTCTCCCGCTCAAATCCACCTCGGTGGATTTTCTTTTATATGTAGTGTTTTTTTTTAATGATTACGGCGACATGGCCAAGCGGCTTAAGGTCCGCTTAAATAAGCGGGATAAACTCCGGTCTGCAAAACCTTTATTCGTCGGTTCTCCAACAGGGACTCCTTTGGAGGAATCCGACCGTTGCTTGTTTTTAGTAAAACTTTTTTGTTATTACATTGTTAAATTATTATTGTTCTTTTAATTTATTTTCTACGGCGACGTGGCCAAGTGGCTTAAGGCGAAGGTCTGCAAAACCTTTATTCGTCGGTTCGAATCCGACCGTCGCCTCAATTAAGGTTAGTAATTAATTTTACTAACCTTTTTTTAATTCGTCGTTTCTAATAAAGGGACTCCTTCGGAAGAATATGACTGCTATCCAGCTTATTAATTTACATACTCCCTAATAATATCAGCCCATTTCAAATAACCTTTACCGGTAAGGTATAAGCCATCCAGGGTATATTCTTCTTTTAATTTATTTTTTACGGCGACGTGGCCAAGTGGTTTAAGGTCCCGCTTAAAATATGCGGGATAAACTCCGGTCTGCAAAACCTTTATTCGTCGGTTCTCCCAGAGGGACTCCTTCGGAGGAATCCGACCGTCGCCTCAATGAAGGCTAGTAATTTGTTTTATTAACCTTTTTACTTTAGAAGTATCATCTTTTTAGTTTTAATATAATCCCCGGCTGTAAGCCTGTAAAAATAAATTCCACTTGTCAAATCTGATGCATTGAATTCGATTTTATAATTACCCGGTTTTTGTCTTTTATTTATCAGGGTTGCAATTTCTTTTCCAAGAGTATTATAAACTTTTAACAGCACATGTTTGTTTTGCTGAGAGGTTGCATGCAACCTTTCTAGAAAAGGAATTAAATATTCTATTGTGGTTGTTGGATTAAAAGGATTTGGATAATTCTGATTTAGTTTATATTCTTTAGGCAACTCATCATAGCTTACAATGGTTGAAATTGAATCGCAAGGTCCATTATCTAAAATATCATGTTGATCTGGATTAAATAAATTATCAAAGACGTAGTAATTACCATTAAGTCCCTCCGTATTTAAAACTTGATAGAGACCGCAAAAACTTGAGAGAGATAAATTATTTCGAACGGTTATATTTCCAGAGATTAATGTTGTATTGCTTAACCCATCTAAATTTTTAAGTGAATCATTATTTCTAATAATAACATTACCAAAAATGGATTCTATATTTTTTAATCCATTAATACTTTCCAGTTTTTTGTTAAAACCAATTTCTAATCCATTAAGATTTTTAACTTTATTTAGGCTATCAATATTTAAAAGTGATTTATTACTATTAATAATAAGTTTTCCTAAAGTTTCAAGATTACTTAACTCATTTAAGTTTTTTATTTTTTCATTGCTATATAATGCTAATTCACCGGAAATAGACTTAATATTATTCAGCCCATCAAGATTTTCCAAATTAGGATTGCCAATAAGGTGAAGCGTACCTTCAATTTTTTCGAATTTCTTTAAAATATTAATGTTTTTTAATGAATCATTGTAAGCAATAATAAAATTTTCACCCAAATAATTCATATTTTCAAGATCATCTAAGTTTCTTAATCTATCACACGAATTTAATATAAAATCTCGTTCAATAAACTTTAAGG